>JBCAWW010001275.1:0-1786 GCA_038534415.1 Bacteroidota bacterium
GCGCAGGTACAACAAAATACGGGTGAGGATTGGAATAGTGTCAAATTATTATTGTCTACCTCACAGCCCAGTATCAGTGGCAATCCACCAGAGCTAAGACCTCAATTTGTCCGTCCCTTTGTGCCTCCCAAGCCAAGACGAGAAAGAAGCATAGGAGGCGAAGGCGCACCTGTTTTGCGTTCGGCAGCGCCGCAAAAAATGGCTAAGCGTCCCATGGCAATGGCCGAAGAAGCGGATATGGTACCAACTCCTGCCGCTAAGCGGAGAGAATCTGTAGTGGAAAGCGGCATTTTATCTACCTCTTTTGGCCTTGAAGGGGATTTTGATGTGCCAACAGATAATCAAGGACACGAGGTACATATTCGCTCCTTGGAGTTGCCGACTAAGTTTTATTACCTCTGCATCCCCCGTCTACAAAACAAGGTGTATTTGCAAACTGAGTTGACCAATGAGTCAGATTATCCGCTACTACCTGGCAAGGCAAGTGTGTTTTTGGATGGACAATATGTCAATCAAACAGCAATCCCTATGGTAGCGCAGGGAGAAACCTATCGCCAAGGCCTTGGGATCGATAATCGGATCAAGATTGAGCATAAGCTGCTGCAAAAGCATCGTAAGTCTCAGGGCTTGATGTCTAAGCGTGATCGTATCCTCTATCGCTACCAAACAGAACTTCACAATCACAAGAATGTGCCAGTTATTGTAGCGCTTAAGGAGCGTTTCCCGCTCTCCCAAGATGAGCGTATCAAAGTAGAGATGATAGAACCGAGCATCAAAACTGGGGATGATAATTTGAAATTGGATGAGCAAAACCTCTTGGAGTGGAAAGTCGCTTTGGCGGCCGACGAAGAAAAAAAGTTGATTTTGGAGTATGCCGTTAGCTTTCCAGAAGGCTTAAAAGTAGAGGGATTGGGCTAAAAACAACTGATTTTAAAATATTTCGACCAAATTAAATATATCATTTAGGGTATATTTTTGAACAATCATATATAAAAATCCTGCTGCGAAAGTACATTTCTGGCAGGATTTTGCCGTTTATGGGCATTTGTTTTTTGAACAAAGCTGAGCTTTTATGCTCAGACATGGCTAGTCAATGGTGTAACATTGTAAGCGTAAGGCACAGACATATCTTCAAAATCTTCAACTGTGGCTTACATATCTATCACAACCAAAAACTATTCTAGCTATGTCTTTTTCCATCAAAACTATTCTCAAACTTATTTGTCTTCTAGGTCTGTTTGCTTGTACCAGCAAGCCAGCTTCTGCTCAAAATATGGAAGTTGATTTTGTTGATGTCGTGGACCGAGGAGCAAAAAATGATCAAAGAAAAATTACTCCCGAAAATGGACTCCAGATCTACGCTCGTCCAAGTGTAAGTTTTTCTTACGACGGGACAGATTATGACCTAAGTATTAGTGGTATCACTGCCAATGAAATCATCAACATGCATATGGTAAGTCCCTCTGGGCAAATATATCCATTGGATGCTTTGGCGATAGCTACTAATCTTTATCAGCTTTCTAGCCTGCCAAACGGCTACTATACAATCGTCATCCAATATACTGGAGGCGTAATCACTGAAAATATCCATCTGCAGCATTAATCATGGACGTCAGTCCCAAAGGCTGACATAGCAACACCTGCTGAAGATCAGGTGGCCGTCTCTCCGCAAGGAGAGGCGGTTTTTTGTTTTTAGGGCTGAGATAAGCGTTCTGCGAAGCAGGCTGTCCCCCCTCCTAAGCCTAATCACTTAATGATTGGTTGAGGATCAAATTCATTGACCTTT
>JBCAWW010001276.1:0-1784 GCA_038534415.1 Bacteroidota bacterium
CCTATTGGTTTGTTATTGTTCCTTAAAAAACCAATAGGCCACAGAGGCAATAATAAAAATAAATAACAAAGGAACAATTTACATAAAGCGTAATTAGAAAACTCAGCTTTTAACAAGTATTTGATCCTATAAGCAATCAGCACTAATCATGACTCAGCTAGAAAAATCCTTTTCTCAAAACATTATCAAGGCTTGCTACGGCCCAGATGGACTAGTCGAAGCAGAGCACAGGCCCGAAGTATTGTTGAATTACATGATCCAAAACGGCATTCTCAAGAAGACCTCAATCAGAGATTTTACGGTCTATGCCGAATTCAATCGCCTGATGGCTTTGAGACAATATAGAAACAAAACTGTAACCGTTGAAGCCCTGAGCATGATCTTCAAGATCACCCCCAGCACCGTCTGGGCCATCATCAAGAAAGCTGAAGCCGAAGGCCCTACAGTCAACCACAATTAACCGAGTTCTTAATCCATAAAAATCCGTCCCATGCAAGATTTTCCAAGTACCAACACGCAATCTTTTCAGATGTTTCAAGCCATCAACCAAGGCATGTATGATATCTATTTACCGCAAGTTGTTGAGCGAGAAATCGCGGCGAAAATGATGGATACCCTACTCGAACATGGAGAAAATTTTTCTCGCTGCAGTAATGAGATGCGTAATATGTTTTTTCAATGCTGCCAAAGCATGATCGGGGATATTGACCGAAATATGGCCACCATCCCTCAAGGCTACCGACTGAGTATTTTATGGAAAAAGGTATGCCGACTCATTTACGAAGGCATGGTGCCTTATGTCGCCTTAAAACAAGTATGCCAGCAAATACAACGTATACTTCTTTCGATTGAGTCAGATCATAGCATGTTGATCAGCCAGGGAAGTATGCTGTCCTTAATCCTTATTTGGATAGATTTTCACGGCACAGAATCAATGCTTTCTAGCAATTGCTAAAGAGCTAACATATATTTTCTCAGGAGGTTCTGGATGCTGAGCTAACACTCTTATACAGGCCTCAAGGGTTGCTCCCGTTGTGATCACATCATCCACAAGCAGTATTCGTCTCGGAGGCTTTCTAGTCAAAGTGAAGGCTTCCGAGACATTTTTCCATCTAGCCTGTCCCGATAGCCTAGTTTGGGTCCGTGTATGTGCTTTTCGCTTCAAAATATTGTCGCTTTGCTTTAAATCCATCGCCGCGGCCATCCCTTTACCGATTTCAGCAGCTTGATTATAGCCTCTTTGCCATCTTCTCCTCCAGTGGAGAGGTACGGCGATGATTTGGGTATCTGCTTCGCAGAACGCTCCGTCTCTTAGCTGTTGCCCCCACAAACTACCAAGGTGTCGAGCGAGCATCATCGCATCCTTATACTTGATGTGTTGTATCAGCCGTTGTAGGCGGCCGGCCTTATCAAAATAATACATACTAGCCGCGCCATCGAGCGGTACTTTTCCCGCCAATCGATAATACAATTCGTTATCCATTGGCCTTTGGATTGAGTCATCTCCCTGCATTTGGCCTAAACACTCAAAGCAGACCATCTTTTCTTGAATGATCAAATTCTTGCCACAGCCATAGCAACTTTGGTCGAGAATCAATGAACTAAATGCTTTTAACATAATGTACTTTACAGACCTTAGTCTTGTAAAAGCCCCAAAGCGTTAAAAGCTTGCATTATTTAATGGTATGGGAAGGTATGCCAAAGCGTTAAAAGAGCTGCATTCAGGTGCTATTAGTATTGTTTTCGAGCTAAAAGTAAAGCCCAAACAAGCACTTTAGTGATAA
>JBCAWW010001277.1:0-1780 GCA_038534415.1 Bacteroidota bacterium
ACTCGAAGATAAATTTCGCTTCACTGAGCTTGAAGTCAGGCAAATCCGTACTCTCCTCAAAGAAAGGCTCATTCTTAGTACCCCTCATACAGAACTTCCCGATATCTGCCGTGATCATGATGATAATAATGTGCTGCAACTAGCAGAATCAACGTATGCTGAGTATCTCATTACTGGTGATAAGGATTTATTAGTCCTAGAAGACTATAAAGGTATCAAGGTTATGAACCCTCGCCGGTTTCTTGATGAGGTGATTGGGAAGAAGGAGTAAATAGGTTGATAAAGAAAGCGATCATAATGGCTTGAACGACATTGACCGTTACTGCATTTCCAATCGCTTTATACCGCCTTGAATCACTTACCAAGATCTCTTTTCCTTTCTGATTGATTCCATTTGCCGTCCAATTATCAGGAAAGGCCTGCAATCTTTCACACTCTAAAGGTGTTAATCTTCTGATTGCACCTTCTTCTTCCTGAATGTAGTTTCCGTTCCAACTAGCGAATTGTCTAGCCGTAAGAGTAGCCGCACATAGCCCTTTTGGATTCGTTTGGGTTTGAGGATAAAGCGTTTCTGCTTGGCCGAGAGGAAGTACTTGGCATCCACCTGCTTTTCTAAGATATCCCATAATGTATACCCGCTCACGGTTTTGGGGAACACCGAAATGTTTGCTGTTAAGCACCTGCCACGTCTGGTCATACCCCAATTGCGAAAGCGTATTGAGGATGGTAGAGAACGTTTGTCCTTGCTGGTGAGATAGAAGCCCTTTGACGTTTTCAAGCAACAGAAAGCGTGGCCGCTTTTGTTTGATAATCCGAGCGAGCTCAAAGAAGAGCGTACCGCGCTCATCGTTGAATCCTTGGCGGTTTCCGGCGATGGAAAAGGCTTGGCAAGGAAAGCCTCCAACGAGTAAATCAAAGTCTGGTAGGCGTTTCGCATTGATGGTGGTGATATCACCGAAGGCTTGGTGCTTGGGGAAGTGGTATCGGTAGATGGCTGAGGCGTAGGGATCTTTTTCACTATAGCCGACACATTTTGGGGTAGATGAATCCAATATTGCGTTTCTCCGGCCATAAGCGTTGGATGAATCCCTTGAATTGAATGAACGAGGCAATTGGTACGCCAAGCAGCCCGCTGGTGTTTGTAATGCTCCATCGCTTTTCGGGGAACGCCAACTCCAAAGAGAGGAATAATATGCATAGGCTGATTGGATACCCAACTCAAAGCCACCAATCCCACTAAAGGTTGAGAAATAGCGCATGGATGGTTGAGATGATTAACGAATAAGAGTCTCTAGTGTGAAAGTGTATCACTGATACTGCGGTCGATTAGTTTCTCTAGACCTAGCTTGTCTAAGCCGAGTTTCGTAAACCGATACTTCCGGTTATTAAACCAAATGCCCATTGGCTTTTCTTGGCGGTAATATGGCTCTAGCCCCTGGCTGGCTAACTCACCTAAGAAAGCATCAATATCTTTAGCGCGGTCAAATACATCACTCACCACCAGCGATAACTTTTCTCTGGTACTTGGTTCACCGCTACTGTGCTTGCGAAAATATTCTCTATCACTGAGCTGGAGGTCCTTCGATTTACCATGTGGCACGATGGAATGGGTTAATTGCGGATACTTGGTTTTTTGATAGTGCTGTAACTCTTGTTTGAGATGCTTGACCTCAACTTTAGACAAACGCATAGCTTGGCCACTACGGTACTCAACCCCTGAAACACAGAAATGAACATGATAATGATCCTTGGCTAAGTGAATGGCTCCGAGATAGATCCC
>JBCAWW010001278.1:0-1779 GCA_038534415.1 Bacteroidota bacterium
TGCGATGGCCTTGTACTGATCGGAGCACGGGTCCATCGGGGATATTTTCTCGGGGCGTATCGTCAAATAAATGTGCCTCAAGAAAATATCCCCGATGGACCCGTGCTCCGATCAGTACAAGGCCATCGCAATAGGTTTAGTTCGGGCCTAAATTTGAGTTTGGAGCGACAATTGTCCGAAAAGCAATTTGCTCAATTACGTCTCAACTTAAATTATAGTCCGCAGAGCAATCAGACCCTAGAAATGCCCAACAATGCGCGCACAATGATCAGTCAGGAAGGTTTTGGCTTTAGTTTGGATTATCGTCGGGCTTGGAAAAAGGGCATCTTTACTGTCTCAGCAGGTATAGGCGCCGGCGGAAAATGGTATATCAAGCCCAGTCTCAGCTTTTTGGCTCGGATGGATTCGGCCGCAGCCGCAGAGATAATCGCTGAGTTTCCCAATAATATCCAGATTGACAACTTCGGTCCGGTGATCATGCAAGGAGGAGGGATTGGGCCGGTCAGAGCCAGAGTAGATTATAATATTTACCTGCCCTTTGGAGTGGCGATTGAGCTGACACGACGGATCCAACTGGAACTTGACGCGAGATTGTCGGCGGGTGCCCAACAAATTATAGGCGATGGTCTATATACTCGCCCGATAGGAGGGACTTTCCGGTTTGCTTATGTATTTTTGTTATGACCTTAATGGTTAATGGTTTTCTATACTAGTGCAAGAGGGTTCTCGGTTGATGGGAGCCCTCATTTTTTTTGAGGTTTTTTCTTTTTTTTACCGCTGCGCGGAACGTTTGTCTCGGGACATCCCCTTTTCGCTGGCCGTCCCCTTCAAAGGGGACTAGCGAGAAAGTCCCGTCATCCTGAAAGCTTTCGGGACCTGAAGGGGCTGATGAGACGGAAGGGGATGTTTTCAGGCTCTCCGCTGCGCGGAACGCTCAGTCGCCGTACTCCGCATAAATAGTCCGAAGGCCATTGGTAAAGCCAGGGCCAAAGATGGTGCGATGGGTTTCATGGTCCATAACCTCAGATTTGAGACTTAGGTTTTCAATCTCTTTAGACCTGAGTATAGAGACAAACTCCTCTTGCAAGTCATCTATTCTGCCTTCAAATTCTCCAGAGGCGAAGTAGATATCTTTGTTTTGCAGACTCGGAGAGATACCAGCAAGTTGCTTAACCAACAGATTGTCCTTAAACCACAAAGAAGGACTCAACAATAGATAGCGCTTAAATAATTGCGGTCGATTCATCAAGACATAGCAGCCAAACAATCCGCCATAGCTATGCCCATAGAGGGCTCGCTCCTCGGCTTTGACCCTAAAGTTGTCGGCAATGAAGGGAAATAATTCAAACTCAAAAAAGTCGCAAAAGGCTGGCGCACCACCCGTCGGATCGACTTTGCCGCCCATCTTCAAATCTGGGGCTTCTTCAGGGGTAAGATCACGACTTCTCAATTTGTAGAAGTGCCCATAATCCGTATTATAAGCGACCCCTACCACCAAAATAGGGGGAATCAATCTATCCTTGATTAGTCTTTGTACGATGTAGTTTATACCCCCAAAATTTGTCTCGGCATCCGTTACGTAGAGGACAGGATATCGCTTATTGCTTTCCTGATCGTAGTTTTTTGGGAAGGAGACCTTGAGTTGATAAGTTTGACCATTAGCCTGTGAGTGGATTTGATGAAGGCGGGTATTAGCCAGGCTAACCAAATTGCCCTCCAGCGCATCAGTAGCATTTTTATTCACCTTTTCAAGCCTAAGGATTTCTTCCTTAAGGCCCT
>JBCAWW010001279.1:0-1779 GCA_038534415.1 Bacteroidota bacterium
CTGACGATTTCTTCATCGCTAGGCCAAACCTTAAGAGGCGTCGTGATGGACAAAATCGGTGAATATCCTCTGCTTGGCGTGGAGGTGAGTATGGAAGATCGGCCCCTTACCAGTATCACCAATCAAAAGGGAGAGTTTCAAATCAATGACTTGCCTGAGGGGTGGATTCGACTTGTCGTCGAACGCCACGGTTATGATCGGAAGATCGTCGAAGCCAATATGGTCGTCGGAGATACTACTCATATTTCGATCAATTTGCTGCCGGCGATGTCTACCATCAATCGAGGGGTAGTCATCAGCGCTCACCGTTATCCAAGAGAGGCCGTCCGGACTGCCAGCGCTATTACCAATCTAGATCGACAAACTTTTAGACAATACAATCCTCGGACTTTGGCAGATGCTTTAGTCGGGGCTCCCGGTACTTGGGTCGAAGAGACCAATCCTGCCAGTCAGTCGCTTTATTTACGGGGACTCACTGGCAACCGTACTTTATTGATGGTCGATGGGATTCGCGTCAATTCCGGTACTTTTGGGCCTAGTCCCAACGCTTATTTGAGTACGATTGATCCTTTTAGTGTGGAGCAGGTAGAAGTTGTAAGAGGCTCAGGATCAGTGCAGTTTGGCTCAGATGCAATGGGAGGAGTAACGCAAGTATTTACGCGTACACCTGGCTTTAGTGGTCAGGGCATACAAGCTCATGGCGGCGGTACGATGCAATTTATGTCGCGTGGGATGGAAACTTCTGGAAGAGGTGATTTTCAGATCAGTAGTCCGGTCTTAGCCGTACATGGAGGTATTTCGGTGCGCTCCTTCGGAGAACGCTTCGCCGGAGATGAGGCCAGTGCGCCTCTGCAAGGGACAGATTATAAGGAGCGAGCTGGAGATTTTAAGGCTAGAATCAAATTGTCGCCCAAACAAGAGCTGACTTTGGCCTATCAATTTATCCGACAATCAGAAGTGCAAGACTTTGCGGCTTTGCAATATGAAGGTTTTGAGCAAAACCAACTACAGCCAAGGCAGCGGGAACTCTCTTATATCCGCTACGGCGCCTATACTGACAACGAATGGTTTCAAGAAATCCGTGCTACAGTATCTTTTCAAAGCTATCAGGAAAATCGAATCTCTGTACCGGAAGGCTTTCAATATGAATATATCGGCAAAGATCGAGTCAATACCTATGGTACCAATGTGGAGGTGCACTCCCAGCCAGGTCTATATTGGAATGTCGTCTCTGGAGTCGAATATTACCAAGATCAGGTTTCAAGTAGTCTGACTCGTCGTGCCGCCGGCATGCAGGATGTAGAGCAGCTTATGGGCCGTCTGCCTGATGGGAGTAGCATGAGTCAGATGGGGATCTATAGTCTCCATACGGTTGATTTGCTCAAGCTAAGGCTAGGCTTTGGCGCAAGAGCCAACCGCTTTATCCTCCAAGGCAACGATCCGACCTTTGGTACGGTCAACCAGCAGAGCCAACAGCTATTGGGTAATCTTTCGGCCCAATACCCACTCTCTCAAAATTACTTCTTAACCTCCTCGATCCAATCAGGCTTTAGGGCTCCTAATCTCTATGATTTTAGTGGGCTTGGGGCCAATAGTGAGACCTTTATTATTCCCGGAGACAGTCTGTTACCAGAACGCTCAATCACCTCTCAAATAGGGCTAAAGGCAAAAACAGAGCATTTTACGGGTTCTTTGGTGCTGTATCGTACCCAGTTAAAAAGTAATTTTGAGAGAGTGGGTATTGGGCCGAAAGATTACCCAATAGCTGTTGGCTCTGCT
>JBCAWW010001280.1:0-1772 GCA_038534415.1 Bacteroidota bacterium
ATGTGAGTTTGAGGCGAGAGGGAGTTTTGCTTTCTTTTCACCAAGACGCAAGCGAACCTTTTGCCTTATTTGGGGACATTAATGGAGATTTTTTGAGTGATTCTACCCTTATACCAGGTAATTATGAGTTTGAAGTTACCTATCGAGACACTGATAGTACGGCAATTGAAACATACTCCATCAGTCTACTAGAATTTACATTTACCAATACTCCTCCCATGAGTTTATTGTCAATTGTCATCCTAGGTTGTGGAAATAGCCATCCATGACGCATTTGGGCTACGAATTTGATATAGAGTTTCGCATTGGGGCGATCTCTAAATATTGAAGTGCTTGTTGCTGCTTGGAGCCTAGCCAAAGAGGAGGTTTCTCTAATTAAGTCTATCTCTGCCTCATGACCTACTGAAAAACGGCTATCGATATTTAAGCCTGCAATCTCATATATAATGCCTTCTCCCATCGGGAGATCATTGACATAAAATTGAAACTGAGAAGGAGCATCAGTGAATTCCATTTTGTAGGAATAAGAACCTCCAACCGCAAATAGAGACTGCTCATTGTTACTGGCCACCCGAAAGCTACCAGTTGTGGCACCATCTGAGCGACTTATAGTGACTTCTGTATTATCCGTGTCAAGCTCACTTCCCCTCAATTTCATAGACCCAAAAGAGACATCTGAGCTGATATTAGCTCCCCAGTCTTGGTTAAACTGCCCGTTGGAAGATCTCCCCAATAAATTGTTGCTCCTAAGCTCGCCTATCAAAGACGCTTTTGCCGTCCCGCTAAGGCTACCATCTAAGTCTACCAGACCTTTTACTTCCACAAAAGAGCTGCCGTAATGAAGCCTATGTGAAAATGGGACATCACTTGCAAAGCTCAGCCTATTGACATAATGGGTGGCAGCTTTGTGTACTGCATTTGACTCTCGGATGGCATAATCGTTGGGTCCGCTAAATCCCGCGAAATGGACATTGTCTAAGCCGGCAGGACCATCATAAAGTTGGTGGCCCGTAAAGTTTCCGTTTTGGTTAGGAAGAGTTCTACCCTCACTAGCACTCCAAGTAGGTGCAGAGGGATCTCCGATATTGTCTGTCCTACCAACGATCAAGCTATTGCTAATGGCTTGGTTGAGTCGTAGACGAGTACCATCATCGGCCTCGGCGATTTTTATATTATTAAAGTTGCCGCCGATACCTCGAATATAAATCCCTAGGTTTACTTTATAGGAAGTGAAATCCTCTATATACCAATCTACAGTTACTGCTTGAGGCTGGGCATCACTTCCTTTGTGGGACTCACTTCTTACCAAACCAGCATGATTCAGGCCAAGTGATTCCTGGGCAATGCTATGCGAGGTATTACCTTCAAAGTATCCTACTTGCGGTCCATCTTTACTGTCATAGGCTTCATATTGACTTCTATAATTATTGGAAGAGGAAAGACCATTCAATCCTCTCATATCAAACCAAAATCCGGGCCCTTCTGAACCTGCAGCATGATTGCCGTGAAAATAGTTCAAGCCATTTTCCATCCAATAATTTGATGGGTTAGTGAAATCAGCCTTCTCGGTGGCAGCAGCCTGCGAACTCGGTTTACGAGCATTGATAGCCAAATTATTGCTGAATTGATTGCCATACTCTCCGCCATCTTCGAGAAAATAACTGTGGCCAAGGTTTTCATACACAACATTAGCGGTAATTTGGGCATTGTGAGTGCCATGTACGGTTAGGCCTTTATTGAAGCTATGATGTGAGGAGGAATACTCAATATAT
>JBCAWW010001281.1:0-1761 GCA_038534415.1 Bacteroidota bacterium
ATCGTTTTGAAAGAGCCATCCAATATGAATGGCTTGAAACAAATGGTTTGGGTGGCTTCGCTAGCTCTACCGTCATTGGCACTCATACTCGCCGTTATCATGGCTTATTAGTAGCAGCGATGGCCCCACCCGTGGGTAGGACTGTTCTATTGTCTAAAATGGATGAGACCCTCTACCTCAACGGCAGGGAGTACGAACTTGGATCTAACAAATACCAAGGGGCGATCTACCCCAATGGATACATTTTCCAACAAAAATATCAGCAGGAGTGGTTTCCTGAATTTTACTACCAAGTCAAAGGAGTACACCTAAAGAAAACCATCGTTGCGGTTCACGGTGAAAATACTACCCTTATTCTTTATGAAGTATTAGCTGCTGATCAGCATTTTCATATGAATCTCCTGCCAATGATAGCCAATCGCGACTATCATCATTTAGGCAGTGCGCAAGCCCTCTTTGGCAAACAGGCCATCATGGAAGGAGATGTACTGCAATATCGTCAGGATTTAAATAGCCCTAGCTGCTATATATCAGCTCCGGGGGCGCATTTTGTTGCTCATGACGATTGGTACTATCGCTTAGAATATCCGCTCGAGCAATATCGTGGCCTCGACGCGCATGAAGATTTATTTAGTCCGGGGAGCTTTTCGGTGGAGTTAGCTGCTGGCAGCCGCTTTGGCTTGATTGTCTCGACAGAAGAGCCTTCCGCTAGAGATCCATGGGCTTTGATGGAAGCTGAAAAAAATCGCCGTCGTGCCCTTGTTGACAAGGCTAAATTCAAAGAGCCGATGCTCAAGCAATTGGTCAAAGCAGCAGATCAATTTATCGTTCAGCGCAGCGAATCTCTAAAAACAATCATCGCCGGTTATCACTGGTTTTCTGATTGGGGTCGTGATAGTATGATTGCCTTACCCGGCTTATGTCTGGCTACAGGGCGTGAAGCAGATGCTGAAAAAATCCTACTCGCCTTTGCCGAGGCTGTGAGCGAAGGCATGCTGCCCAACCGCTTCCCAGATAGCGGCGAAGAACCCGAATACAATACAATAGACGCTACTTTATGGTTTTTTGTAGCCGTTTATAAATACCTCCAAGCCACCAAAGTAAGGGCCAAGGACTTAGCGGTTTTCTTACCCATTATGTCCAAAATCCTTGAATGCCATCAGGAAGGGACTCGTTACAATATCCACATGGATCAAGACGGTTTATTAGCTGGTGGTATTGATGGTGTCCAACTTACCTGGATGGATGCAAAGGTAGATGATTGGGTCGTAACGCCAAGAATTGGCAAAGCAGTCGAGATCAATGCCCTCTGGTATAATGCTTGGGCGATCTATGCTTGGATGAATGCCCAAAACGGTGATAAAACCACCGCTGCCTCTGCTCAAGAGCAGGCTAAGGAAATCAAAAAGCAATTCACTAAGCAATTTTGGAATCACGATAATGAGTGCCTCTACGATTTGATCAATGGAGAGCAAAAAGATGCTCAGGTTCGTCCAAACCAGCTATTTGCACTGAGTCTTCCTTTCTCTCTACTGAGCAAGTCTAAAGCGCAAAAAGTACTCGTCAAAGTCGAGAGAGAACTCTTTACGCCAGTTGGGCTACGAAGCTTAAGTCCTCAAGAAAATGATTATCAAGGCCATTATGGTGGTGATCAATATCGCCGCGATGGCGCCTACCACCAAGGCACTGTTTGGGGATGGTTGATTGGTCCTTACATTGACGCAGTCGTCCGGACCAGAGGCTCACTCGGCAGAGCGCAAG
>JBCAWW010001282.1:0-1760 GCA_038534415.1 Bacteroidota bacterium
ATTATAAAAAGTTAGACCTTCTTCAGTTTCAGACTGCTTATGAGAGGTATAATCTCTTCCTGAAAATGTACCCTAATCTTCGTAACAGAGTATCGCTTGGCAATACTGCCTCTTTTCTTGGCGTGACCCAGCAGACCCTTAGTGTAATAAGAGCCAAGAAGAATTAGAAGTCCCCTCGTTTTTAAGATTTCTGAAAAACTTTTTCTGGTGCATTGAAGATCTTGGCCCCAAGTTAATATTTGGCGGCGAAAAAGATCCTTCGCATGGAAATAAGCGTTGGCACGCCAAAACAAACAGAAAAAAGTCATGAAATTTGTAACGAAAATCACCCATGCAGTCTCCGGGATTTCTGATGGAGTACGCAAGCAAATCACTGGTGCCATTCAGGGCGGAATCCATTCGAAGTATCCATCTTTGCCGGCCATTCCCATCGCGGATATCGACGGTATTCGTCATACGCTCAAAAGGTTGTCTGAACGAGAAGCAGAAGCCAAGCAAGTGAAACTGAGCTTGGACAGGTCATATACGATTAACGGCCACACTGCAAAGGGCTATGAATTCCTGTATGGCCACGATCTTGATAAGGAGAACCCTATTTCTCAGGCTGCAAAGGCCCTACAAGAGAGCTTGAAAGGGAACAAAGATCTGATCGAGCAAATACGCAAGATGATGGCAGAGGACGTTCTTCCTCGTGTGAAGGGTACTCATCAAGATCCAACCAAGTTATCCTTGGATGATCCCACACAATGGTCTATGGCCTGGTCTCCCATGCGCAACATTTATGAAACGGGCATGACTCATATAGATCGGTGGGCAAGTAGCTTGACTGATTACCAGGCTGCTACAGAGCAGTTTTGGGAAACCATCTCTACTCATAGTCTACCCTTTAACCTTCTCATTTTACAAAAAGTAGGGGCCTCCCAGCTTGCTGAGCTTAAACCCAAATTTGAAGCAGCCTGGACTGCAGAAATGGATACCCTAGCGGAGAAAGGATTGCTGTATATGATAGACCTCAGCATCTTTACCACCGTCAAAGCCCAAAAAGTGGAAGGATTGACTCGTTTTACCCCCGCGACGATTACCCTGTTACAACAAGATCCAGACACTAAGGCCTTGACACCTATTGCGGTTCGGGTGTCTGGGCATGAGGATGCAAATTCTCAGGTCTACACCTACCCTTCATCTGGTTCCACCTCTCCATCAGCATGGCTGTACGCGCTACAAGCTGCTAAAGTATCCCTTACCGTTTATGGCATTTGGCTGGGACACGTTTACCATTATCACCTAGTTACAGCGGCCATGCTGATGACGTTACAGGAAACAGTGCCTGATGGCCATCCTTTGCGCAAGCTAATTGATCCACAGTCAAAATATTTGATTGAATTCGATACCGTTCTGCTTTTGATCTGGAAAGAAATCGCCCCCCCCGCTTCGATTGCTTCTACCCCGCAGTTTTTAGAGATCTGCAACACCCTTGCCGCCGGACATCAATTTTTACAGGATGATCCGCTGGCAGCCTTGGAGCGTAATCAGATTCGGGAAGCTGATTTCACAGAAAAAGAACCCTGGGATAGATATCCTGTGATGAAAGACTATCTGGAAGTGTGGCACGCATGTGCTATCTATACCAATGCTTTCGTGGATGATACCTACGCTGACGATGCGGCGATTGTCGGCGATCAAACCCTCCAAGATTGGATCACCAATTCCGCTGATCCAAGCGGCGGCAATATAAAAGGACTACCCGAGATGAAGGATAA
>JBCAWW010001283.1:0-1751 GCA_038534415.1 Bacteroidota bacterium
AAGTAGCTCCTTTGACGAGGGCTTCTTTGAGTCCCTTGACAATTTCAATATTGGTAGGGATGGTGCTTGTACCGGATTCTGCTACTCCTTCTAACAGAGGGAGTAATATCTCACAACCTGAAAAGCTCAGGCAAAGTGGAAGGCTTAAAATAATGAGTAGTTTTTTCATGAGGATTAAATGTTTGCTTATTAAGACTTAGCTCGGGTTATGAGGTCATTTTTTGATTTGCTTGTCAAGCAAGGTCTTGATCTCTTTTTGATATTCCAATGCTTCTTTTTGCTGAGGATAACAGTGTAAGAGCTATCTAAAGGCAAGCAATGCTTTTGCAACATTTCCGGCTATAAACTGATCCTTTGCTGTTTGCTTAAGACGATTTATTTCCAGAAAACTTGCTTTTGGGCTTCATTTCTGCTTCCAATATCAGCCATTTGGCTGAGGGCCTTGCGTAGCTGAGCGGCCTCGCTTTGTGCCTGTAATTCAAATCTGATTACAAGCAAAAGGCAATTATCAAGTATGCTGGTGTTGAAAAGCTGAAATTTACTTGCCTGTAAAATTGGGTTTGCGTTTTTCTAGGAAGGCTGCGGTGCCTTCTTTGCCGTCTTCTGAGGTGATGGCGACGCCAAAGTTTGCGGCTTCTTTTTCATAGCCAGCCATATTCGGGAGGCCTGCGTTCATGGCGTCTAAGGCTAGGGCGATTGCCTTCGGCGAACGCTTATACGCCTTTTGTAATATTTCTTTGCACTTATCAGCTAGCTCGCCGGGAGTAGTAAGGTGATTGACAAGACCGATCTCCAGGGCCTTTTGTGCATCAATCATGTCTCCGGTGATCATCAATTCGATGGCTCGGCCGCGGCCTACGATATGACCTAGGCGCTGAGTGCCCCCATAACCGGGTAGTAAGCCCAATTTGACTTCAGGTAAACCAAATTTAGCGTTTTCGGAAGCGACTCGGATATGACAAGCCATTGCTAGTTCACAACCACCCCCCAGCGCAAAACCATTGACAGCAGCGATGATGGGTTTGGGGCATCTTTCGATGGCGTGATAAACTGCCTGTACGGCGAGGCTCCCTTTTTCGGCTTCGGCAGCAGTTTGGCCGGTAAGTTCACTGATATCAGCGCCTGCGGCGAACGCTTTGTCTCCTGAGCCAATAATAACGGCACCTTTGACCTCATCATTGTCTTTTAGCTCCTTGACCACTTCTCCGAGTTCCATCAATAGCTCTCTATTTAGGGCATTGAGTACGCTGGGGCGATTGAGGATGATGACAAGGGTATGATTTTGAGTTTCGGTGAGTAGATGTTTATACATGAGAAAACGAGCTTTGCTGGTAATTTCCAACAAAGCTCGTTCATCACAAAAAATATTTTATCTATTCTAATGTTTTACCATCATAAGCGCCAAACTCGGCGTCTGCGCCTGGGTCATCTACCAAGCCGGGGTAAAACTCAGATTGCATCAAGGACTCGATCTCTTCGAGGCTCTGTTGCGTTTGTTCAGTTTCAAAAAGGAGATTATCAATCATCATGTCTTCTTGCTGCGTATTTTGCAGGGTGAAGGGTTGATCCTTGATATACTCTACCATTTCTTCGATGGTTTGCAGCTGCTCCTCGATGACTTCTTTGTTTTCACGGACTTTGTAATAGTTGTCCATGCGCATCTCTAGGAGACGCAGTCTTTTTTCTTTGATCTGCTTGAGACGGTTACCGGCGTTTTTGAGTGCCTGATTGAGTTTGTCAATCTCAGTAAC
>JBCAWW010001284.1:0-1742 GCA_038534415.1 Bacteroidota bacterium
GGTGGCTCAGGCTATCCTCAGTTGAAAATCTTCACTGCTGGTATTAACTTCAAATTCTAAACCTACTTTCATCTTATTCATAATGAGAAACTTACTTAAACTCGCGAGCATGCTGTTGCTAGTCTTCAGCCTCGCATCCTGCGACGGAGATTTCCTGAACAGGAACCCAATTGACCAGGGTAGTGTAGATGGCTTCTTCGAAACTGAGGAAGACGTACTGCGCGCTGTAAATGGTATTTATGATGTGTTCCAAGGTAGCATCTGGGGCGGCTCTTTTTACTGGGGCCAAACTCCTACCATGGACATCTTGACTGACAATGCAGTGGGTTGCTGTCCTTGGGAGCAGCAATACACGGTGATTGCCCAAGGGCAGCATACGCCTACGACTGGTGGTATCATCAATCATAAGTGGGACTTTGGCTATGAGGGTATTTTTCGCGCCAATTCGGTTTTGGAAAATATTGACAAAGTAGAAATGGCCGAAGCTGACAAAAACAAATTGATTGCTGAAGCTCGTTTCCTCCGCGCTCACCTCCACGCTGAGCTTGTAAAGCACTTTGGTGATGTGCCCTTGGCTACTAAAGTTTTTACTCGTGATGAAGGCCTTGCAGTTACTCGTACGCCTAAAGCAGATGTGCTAGCGGCGGTATATGCTGACCTTGATTTTGCTGAAGCTAACCTTGATACAGAGCCATTTCGTGGAAACCTTGGCCGTCCGACCAAGCAAGCTGCTATCGCTTTCAAAGTTCGCTATAAGCTTTACTTTGGCGACAATGCTGGTGCTGTTACAGAGGCTAGAAAATTGATGGATATGTCTGCGGCAAATCCAGACATGATCGGTCTAGAGGATGAATTTGGTCAGGTTTTCAGTGAAAATAATGAAAACAACAAAGAGGTCCTTTTCGATATCCAGTATGTAGAAGGTACTCAGGGCGAAGGAAACTTCGTGCAAGTAATGACGGCTCCTGGTCCAGAAGGTACTCCTGGTAATGGCTGGGGATCTATCACGCCACTTGATGGGCTTGCAGATGCTTTCCAAATGACGGACGGGCTTTCAATTGATGCCTCTCCTTTGTTTGATGCCAATGATCCTTATGAAAACCGTGATCCACGTATGATGGAAACCTTGTTCATTCCTGGTAAGTCTACTTGGAGAGGTGAGTTGTACTCGGAAACACTTTCTGGTTTCTCTCCATTTTTTGCGATCCGCAAATATGTTGATCCAGATGCTACGATCGGTGAAAATGGTTGTTCTTGTAATGAGCATAACCTCATTTTGATCCGCTATTCTGATATCCTACTGATGTTTGCCGAAGCCGAAAATGAGCAAAATGGTCCTTCTAACGAAGTGTATGAGGCTATTAATGCCGTTCGGGCTCGTGCTGGGATGCCAGACTTAGCAGCAGGTCTAGACCAAGAAGGAATGCGTCAGGCTATTCGCCAAGAACGTCATGTAGAGTTTGCTTTCGAAGGTATTCGCTACTATGACCTGATTCGCTGGGGAACAGCTGCGGACGTTATCCCACAAGCGACTCTATTTGGTGAATCTCGTGATGCGCGTGCCTTCACTACTGGTAAACACGAACTATGGCCAATTCCTCAAAAGGAAATTGACTTAAATCCCGGATTGTCTCAAAATCCAGGCTACTAATTCTAGCCCAATATTTTTGATCGATATAATTGGAAAAGGAGCTTGCTCCTTTTCCAATTTCAATATTACTCCTTCCCATTTCGGAAAGGCC
>JBCAWW010001285.1:0-1742 GCA_038534415.1 Bacteroidota bacterium
ATCCAATATCGCCTAGGTTGGGATACCTCCGATCCGCTGGACCAATTAAATGCGGCCTATCGCGCCAATCAAGATGCCAGAGCCGCTTTGCGCTATATCGTAGCTAATGCTGAGACTTATGGAGTAGACACTGATTTGCTGTTCATTGGGGGTAGCAGCGCCGGGGCCGTCAATTCATTGAATACCGTCTATACGACTCAAGAAGAATGGAATAATTTTATCCCTGGCATTGAAGATAGACTGGGCAATTTATACACTTCTACCAACGATTTGACCAATAGCTTTAAGCTCAATGCTATTTACAATAATTGGGGAGCAGTTTTTTCACAATATGTACAAGAAGAGGAAATGCTACCGATGGTCTCTTTTCATGGAGACATGGACCAAACCGTACCCATCGATTCGGGGGAATACGGCCAGATCGGCTCAAGGATACTCTCACAAGAATTGCAGCAAAGCGGGCTATGCTCAGACATAACCATTGAACCCGGTGGAGGTCATGGCATCTATAGAGATGCCGCGGGAATTGCTTTTAGAGTGGGTCGTGCTAGCTGCTTTTTTAAGAGTGTCATCTGCGATAATTGCAATGACTTTTATGCTGAAGAAAAAGTGGAAGCAGATTGTTCGCGCTAGGATCAAGCATTAGGGCATAGCCACGCGCTTTTTGACCACCTTGTACTCTTTGCGAATGATGCTTTCGAGTTCAAGATAGGCCGCTAAGGCTACTTGGGAATAGTTTTGCGAAGCATTGCCAAAGCCACGATACTTGGTATACCAAAGCTCTTGGATGAGGGCGGGGCCGCCTACACGCGTTTTGCACTTACGGAGGGCACCGCTCACATTGCCAGAACCTGCGTGATAGACATGCAATACCAATAAACGGAACCAAAGATCCGTCTCCCGATAAGCGATACCTTGCTGCTGTAGCATAGCACGCGTCTTAGGGATGCAGACGTTACGAATAAGTTTAGCAGAAGCACGAGCGGCCTTTTCAAAATTGACGCGCTCATCAACCTTGCTATTGACTTTGAGCCCCTGTTCGATAGCAACTGATTTCATCAATTGAAAGGGACCATAAGCTCCGGTCGAGGACATCTGATCCTTGCCGGGGCTTTCTATTAGCAATATTGACTGAGCATACCAAGCAGGCACTCCTTCCGCTTCAAAGAGCGGAACGGCTTTATGGATATTGGGCATGGCCTCGCGAATCTGGTAAAAATCACTACGACCGTAGGTTACATAAACCGTTTCTCCGGTCGGCAATTCATAATATCTACGAACACTATCCTTAAGGGCTCTTTGTTGTTGGTAGTTGAGATTGTCATAGTAGTCTGACTTGATATGAGCTAGTACTTTACGATTAGAGGCGAGACTGACATAACCGTATTCTGGTGGTGTACGCATCACTTTACGCCAGAATTTGATTTGGGTCAGCGTGTCCCAACCTTCTTTACGAATCCGAGATTCATAGACAAAGGGTTGCGGACTTATCTCTCGAGAGGGAGTAATGTCATAAATACGCGTGCTAGTGGAAGCGTCTTGAGCGTGAAGGAAGGGAAGCCCAAAGGCACCTATAAAGAGGAAAAGCAGTACTCGTCTCATTGCCTAAATGATAATTTACCGTAAGGGGGCAGGATCGTCTCAGTACGAAAAATAGAACATTTCCGCTGATAATCCTTAATTTTCGATAGTAAAATTTATCATAGGCAAGATAATACAGAGAAAAATGGGAGCTTGAGTAG
>JBCAWW010001286.1:0-1741 GCA_038534415.1 Bacteroidota bacterium
CGCTTTTTTTGGTATTTTAGCAGCTGATGGCAATCCCCCCCTGCATACCGCTCAGGCAAAGAGTAGCTTTTGCAATACTCCGATACCCCCTCTCACGATTATGCTTTTTGCTGTCTTTTTTCTTTTTTTCCCCTACATCGGGGAACGCTCAGTCGCCACAAAAAGCAGTCATCATTGAGTCAGAGGCTGATTTTCCTAAGCGCAGCAATCTCATTCGCGATTTGCGAAGAAGCCCAGACTCACTCTCCGCCACCCTTGTTTTGAGCAATTATTGTGAGCAACGCGCCAAAGCAGGATATGCGGATTGTCATTGGACAAAGCTCCAATTTCAAGACGACAGTCTCAGCCTACAACTCAATCTAGGACCCGTTTTTTTGTTGGGTAGTTTTCAGCTACTGGACCTCCCCCCTCAATACCGACAGCAGGCGGGCATAGATAGAATCGTTCGCAAGGCGAAACCTCTTCAATGGTCTCAAATCAACGAAGCCTTAGGCTTAGTAGTAGATATTTACCAAAACGAAGGCTATCCGTTTGCGGCTTTTCGCGATTTGCAAATGGGCTACCAGACCATCAGTCAGGATAGTATCTCCTCCGATATCAGCTATCAATTTGAACCGGGGCCGCTGATTACGGTCGATAGCATTTTTATCAAAGGCAATCCCCGCGAAAAGGAAGCCTTTATCCACTCTCTTACGCGCTACTTTCCAGGCGATGCCTATAATCAAAAGCGGATCGATGAGATCCCACGTATCCTCAACAATTCGATTTACTACGAAAAGGTCGGCCAGCCAGAGATCAGTTTTACCGCTGATGAGACGGCCTATATGACCCTTGATGTCCAACGCAAAAAGGCCGGTAAATTTGATCTTTTGCTAGGGATATTACCACCGATAAACGATCCTGACAATCGCGACCAGCGCGTGCAGATTACAGGTACCATTGATATCCTTTTGGTAAGCCCCTTACGTTTTGGGGAGATCATACAACTCAAATACGACAAGCTCACTTCAAGCTCTCAGCAGACAGATTTTCAGCTCGTTTTGCCTTATTTATTTCGCACCCCACTGCGACTAGAGGGTTCTTTTAATTTCCTGAAGCAGGAAGAAGATTTTCTCAACATCAATGCCCAAGCAGGCGGGCGATATGCTTTCAATCCCTTTCTCTCGGCTCAGTTTTACTATCGCGTTCGAGATACTCGCCTCATATTAGAAACCCTCGATGATACCACCCTCCAAAACCTCGACCAACTCGACGGCAATCGCCAATTAGTTGGGGTTGGTTTCAAATACGAAAACTTAGATTATCGCTTCAATCCTTCTTCCGGCTGGGATGCGAATCTGGAAATTGGATTAGGTCGCAGACAGGTACGTCAAAATATCATTTTACCACCAGAGCTATACGAGGGCATCAATATCAATCAAAGTACGCGCGAAGTAGATTTCAGCCTCAAGTGGTATTATAGTGTAGCACCGCGGCACGTTATCCATCTTGCCAACCGCACCTACTGGCTGGATATGGATCAGATTTTTCGCAACGATCAGCTTCAAGTTGGCGGAGCACGCAGTATTCGTGGTTTCAACGAAAACGCTTTCTTTACTGACTTCTACACCTTCTTTACGGCCGAGTATCGCCTGCAACTTGAGCGTAATTCATTTTTGTTTGGCTTTGCCGACTATGCCTATGTTTTGGATCGCGCCCTCGGCGAACTCACCCACCCTTTTGGTATCGGACTGGGAATGAA
>JBCAWW010001287.1:0-1740 GCA_038534415.1 Bacteroidota bacterium
CCAATCCTTTCATCTCAATCACTACTTTTACGGGCAAGTGGACGCTTTGTTGGATGGAATACACGGCAGATAAAAATACTCTTACAGTCATAACGACCGCTCGAACGACAAAATTATACGCTCCCCATCTGATTAGAACCGTCAAGCCAATTGACCACCATTAAGGGCAATAGACTAGGCTTCATCGGGCCTTGCCTAAGTATATCTCTATCATTTTCAAGATGTAAGTAGCTAGCCAAATCTCTCTTTTGGTGCAATAATGCGTAATAAATAGATGGGAAAAATTCCTTTCAGTTGGATTAATTTGTGTTTGTTGAAATTCGTTCTTAATGCTTATGCAACAAAATCTACTTCCAGACTCCCCTCCATTGGCTATAAAGGCATGCTTCCCAAGCTGGCCTAAATTCCTTGTGATTCTATTATGGGGATGCTTTGGGCTCAATTTAGTATGGGCCACCAATCCTAATGGTGATCTGGAAATACAGCTTTTGAGTGCTAGTAACTTGATTGTTGCGCAAGATGACAAGGGGCCTGAACTCGTTTACCTAGGCGCAAAAATCACCAATAGAGGTGACAATCCTTTGACGGAGCTTAGCGTCAGTATTGGAGACTTTGATGCCGGAACAGCAGGCATTTATCCAACAAGACAGCATACAGGCTTGAGCGGTTCGCTTGCTTTGACTCATCTTGGGCCTTCTGATGCCTTTCGTTATATAGGCGAACTAGGACCTGGAGAAAGCACCGTACAGTATTGGTTAGTAGAATACCCACGGACCGACCAAAATGGACTCTCCGTATCCCTAACCGATGCCATTGATGATGACTTATGGCTGGAGTACGATGTCTGGGCGAATGCGAAAGATGCGGGTGCCGATTTATTGGCCAATACTAGCCAAAGCCTACACTTTAGAAGCCAAGCACGAAAGTCTGATATTCAAACCCGCGCCCTTGGCGTAGAAGATATCCCCAGCGAGTACACTGATTTTTTGCAAAGTGTAGTAAGCGAAAATAGTTCCAATACCCCATCCGCTACTGCGGGCCAGAAGATCATCATTCCCGTTTGGTACCAATTAGGGGACGTAAATGAGGGCTTTGATGGCAACGGAGACTTTTTGCCCGATTTCAACGCTTCGCTCCAGCCTGTAGGCAGACTGGCTACTTTTGATCCCCATTGCTTTCGCCTTATAAATAGTTCCGGAGCCCTATTGCTCAAAGATGCTAGCGGTAACCTTTCTTTTACCGCCCTTAATAATCAAACTCATCTAAGCAACATTAGTCGTGAAAATACAGCGGCTATGGCCCTCGTCAATTACGAGTTTTTGGTCATAGGTAAAGATTGTGAAGCGAGTCTAAGTCCTTATCAATCTGTGGCCAAACAGTTGGAGGAAGAGCGTTTCAATCAAAACTTTGGGAGCCCTGTTGGCAATCTAGTAGGCCTAGCACAGCAGTTTTCCTTACAAGCCAATACACCAGATAGCCTACTCTTAGGGAGTGTATTGCCAATCCAATATCAATTAAGCCATACGAGTCCGAACCCACTAGGCGTTCCGCGAGTAGCGGCAGGCATAAGTCTATCTGTCAAAATTCCAGATGGGACGAGTTTTGTTGAGGGTTCTGCCTCCGGCGAACAGGCAGTCTTATATTCTATCAACGATGGCGCGACTTGGCTTAATTGATATTGGATTGGCAATACACTCCCTAAGAGTAGGCTATCTGGTGTATTGGCTTGTAAGGAAAACT
>JBCAWW010001288.1:0-1740 GCA_038534415.1 Bacteroidota bacterium
AAATAATATGCGACTTTATCTACGGCCTTTTGTTGTGAAGGTGGAAGTTCATTAGCAGAACCCGCAACATCCAATGGCACTAATAAGGGGGCCAGTCGGTCATCTAAATAATTGAGTCCTTTAATGTAATTGACAATGCGCTCGTCTGCTTTCAATGCGCTGGTGGTTAACGGCTGAGCCCCAGGTTGATTGATTTCAATCAACTGCCAATAGCGCAAGGGACGCTCGGGTGAAAGCGCATCCCAGGCAGGTTCGTCAAATAATGAAAGCGCCAACGCAAACGTCGGATAGGCTTGGTTGGCATTACCCTGAGCCTGAGCGCAAAGTTGAGCAATACGGGTATCCAGTTCCATGGCTGCACAGAGCAACAACGTATACAGCTCAAATCGAGATAAGCCAAATCGTCGCCCAAGCAGAATCAGCGCAGGAGATGGCTCTGCTTTTTCGGCCTCTACCATAGCTTCTGCTGCTTTTGAGGCCTCCTTCGACATTTGATGATGCCCTATTGGTTCTGATGAGGGTAAGGTTGAGCCAGGTGACTTATGTTGACTGAATGGTGAACAAAACTTTTGCCACCAGCTGCGTTTCTTTACAATAATGGGGGGTGGCGGCGGCATACGACTTTCTTGGGCTAGACGCAATCGCAGCCAGGTCAATGCTCTTGCCAGATATTCCTCATTATTTCGTTGCCACTGTTCCAGATCATTCATTGATTATCACCTTCTGGTCATTGGCAAATTGAGGAGGTCGGCTCGTGAAATCAATGGGAATACTATCGACCCCATCCACACGTAACCGCACCACATAGGTCCCAGGCTTTGCATCCTCGACCAAAAAGTTTAAGGTCGTTGGTTGATTTGAGTTATTAGGCGTGGAAATGTTTGTCGGAGAAAGTTGTTGATTCCCAAATACCAGCATGACTCGCTGTTCTGGTCGAATTCGTGGAATACAGGTTAGTGTGATGTCAACATCTCCCTGAGGCGCTGTTGGAATAGGCTCAGGGGTAGGATCTCCTGGTTGAGGCGGAGGTGGGAGAGGCGGTTCAGTAATGGTTATACGAGGAGCGATCGCCAAGGGAATCGCATTGGTGGTCCATGTTGGAAAGTCTGGGAGGTTAGGTAAACTTTGTTCTTGTACCAGAAGAGATACAGTGAAAAACCCGGCTAACCATTCACTTGCGATATTAGGGGTATCCGCTGGATTTGGTAACTGAACCTCTAATTCTGTTGGCTTGCGTTCAGGCAGTGGCGTTAATTGAAGGGGGGATGCTATCAACGGATGTTGAAACTGTACGGTTAACGTATCCCCTCGATTCAACTGTTCCCCAAGCAAAACAAGGCGACTCCCAAGTTCTACAGCAGGTCTTGGTGGATCTTGGGAGGTCTGATCAGACGTCCGTACCTGCCTTAGGACTGGAGCTGGTGATGTTAAGGTGTCCACACCCTGATCACGTCTACCTCGTTGCAACACAGGTAATGGAGCACGAGTTGGGCGCTTACTTTCAATTAGCACTACAGACACTTCGTAGCTAGCAGACGTTCGGTATTGGGTTTGAAACGTTGTCCAGAGCTTAGACAGGTCCTCTAAGGACATGGGATAGGAAGTAATTCGGACTCGTTCTAACTGACGATGAAGATCCGTATCGGGTAAGGCATTCTCAATCTGCTCTTTGTCTAAAAACGGATTGTCATGCAGAATACTCATAGCCCGCCCCAATAGCTGGTGATCGATTAGCTCCAC
>JBCAWW010001289.1:0-1736 GCA_038534415.1 Bacteroidota bacterium
CTCTAAGGCGTCGATTCTTTCCAAGCCACTTTCTTCATTATGGCGATAGATCAAGTAGTCCCAAGGTTTCAATATCGTATCCAGTTTACTTTCAATTTTATTGAACAACACCTCACTAATGATGATCGGACGAAACTTCTTGATACTCTCCGCACCCCCCAGCAATACCCTGTCCTCAGTTGCCTCTGTATCCAGCTTCATAAGATCGATACGCTTCAAGCCTAATTTGTCCACCATTTGGTCCAAAGTGATAGTTTGTACCGTGATTTCTTTGAGATGAGTATCCTCTGGTCGATTTTGTAAACTGCCATCCCCACCAAGATGATGCTTCAAAAAGCGGTATTTGGCATTAAAGGGAGCAAAGAATGAGAGTTCGCCAGCCTTGTCTGAGATCGCGAGTTGGTGGGCTTCCGCTTCGCGGAACGCATTGATCTGGAAGTTTTCCTGCAAATAATGAAAAGGACCATCTGCCGGTTCGAAGGCATGGACTTGCAGGCTCGGTTTGATCGTTTTGCCCACGATAGAATAATACCCAATGCTGGCTCCTATGTCCATAAAGACCTCTGTATGAGGCAAAAGCTTGATAAAAAGATCCGTATACTCGTGATTATGAGTTTCGCTCCAATACACCAACTTAGCCATCGAATTGGTCGGATTGGTCTTGAGTTGGACGTGCTGCCCAGCAGGACTTACTTGCAGCTTTACCTTCCCAGAGATAGGAATACGTAGCTTCTGGGGCAGGGCGTTCCCGAGTAGGGAAAAAGTATTACGAACAATACGATTGACGAAGGGGTGATAAAAAAAGCGATAAAATAATTGCATAATGCCAGGGCCTAAGCGAAATCTCTAGCCCGTAAATTTCTGTATATTGTGCCGCCAATGCAATTAAATCATGGCCTCTTGGAGAAAACGCCTGGGAATGCTCCCAGAACCCCCCCCTCAAAGGATGCCTGCGCCGGTTTTTGTCGCCGGGTGTATGCGTAGCGGGACTACATTTTTGATCGATAAGCTCACCCAGCATCCCCAACTTCTCAAAGTAGGGGCCGAGCTACGTGAAGTGTGGACCGAGATTGGAGAGGCGCGTTCTACCGGCCCGCTGAGTGAGGCGAAGTCTGCCGATGAAGCGAGCTTTCGAGCTGCGACTAATATGGCGCATTACCTTTCTCAATTTGTAAGGGAGAGCCAAAATCTGCGCCGGCACCTCATGCGGGCCAAAAACTATTACCGCTACGGCCAAGGACGGATTCGCTACGACTGGGACAATGTACGGCCTGTCAACAAATCGACTCAGCTTGTCAATAAGTTGGCTTATGCCAACGCACTCTTCCCCCAATCAAAATTGATTTTGATTATCCGTAGCATCGAAGGGCATAGTGCGAGCATGAAATCATTTATTGAGCACAATTATAAGCGCGAGAAAATGGTGCATGTATTTCCTCCAGAAAAGGATGCCTCCTGGACTCGTTTGACCGAGGCCGAACTAGCTGAGGGAATTGAAGCAACTCAGCGCTATCCCTCGCATTTTGCCACCATCCCCAATATGTGGCTACAACTCAATCTAAGAGCGCTCAGAGACCTGAAGGAGTTGCCTAAAGACAGTTATCGCGTAGTGATGTATGAAGAGCTCGTACAAGAGCAAGCTCACTATATGAAAGGCTTGTTAGACTTTTTACAGTTGGAGGATAAGCATGCGACTGAAGCCGAACGCATCGCCAGTAGCAAATTGGTCGTTACCA
>JBCAWW010001290.1:0-1732 GCA_038534415.1 Bacteroidota bacterium
GCTATATCACTTAGATGCAGATACCTTAGAAATGCGCAATGCAGAGTTTTTGATCATTATCTCCGGTTATGACGATACTTTTGCCCAGATGGTGCATCAACGCTCCTCCTACAAATGCTCTGATATTATCTGGGGGGCAAGGTTTGTTAGGGCTTTCCACACTGATGAAAATGGCCAATCAGTCGTCGATATCGATAAAGTTGGGATATGCGAATATGCAGAGCTCAATAAATACTAAGCCCGATTTTGTCCTTAGATTTTCCACCAAGCCGACTGAGGCAAGGGGGCCTCAATGGTGATTTTTTCTTTGGTAACGGGATGATTGAAAATCAGTTTCTGGGCAAATAAACAAATGGATTTGTCTGGATTGAAGCTCGTCTGAGAGTTGCCATATTTGACATCTCCTCTGATGGTACATCTGATGCTTGCTAGTTGTACCCTGATTTGGTGTCGGCGCCCCGTTTTGGGCTGGACTTCTATGAGGGCTTTCGCGTTCGCGGAACGCAGAAGTCGGTAATCCAAACTTGCAGGCTTGCTCTGGGGAACTTCCTTATTATAGGCCCGCATGATGTTCTTTCCCTCTAGCTTCTTTACATAATGTTTGAGGGTTCCCACTGGGGGATGGGGAAGTTTTTCGGTGAGGGCTACATAGACTTTTTGGATTGCACGACTCTGAAATTGTTTGGACATGCGGCTAGCCGCCTTGGAGGTTTTTGCCAGCAAAAGCACTCCACCAGTAGGTCTATCTAGCCGATGTAGCAGACCTAAATAGACATTTCCGGGCTTATTGTATGTAACTCGGATGTATTCTTTGACCCAATCAAAGACGCTTTGATCGCCGGTTTCGTCCCCTTGGGAGAGCATACCAAAGGGTTTATTCACGGCAATCAAATGATTGTCTTCATAGACAACAGCCGGCTCAATAGGCTTCGTTTTCATTTGGGAAGTCTCGGCTTTTTACATCTGTGATATACTGTTGGACAGCCTCTGTCATCACTTCAAATAGATTGGCGTAGCGACGTAAAAAACGAGGACTAAAGTCTTTATTTATCCCCATCATGTCATGTGTAACCAAAACTTGACCGTCACATCCAGCGCCTGCGCCGATGCCGATGGTAGGCACTTTGAGCTGTTTGCTGACTTGCTCGGCAAGTTCTTGAGGGATTTTTTCGATCACGATTCCAAATACTCCGGCTCTTTCGAGTGAGATCGAATCTTCTAGTAAGCGAGTCGCCTCAGTCGGGTCTTTTGCTCTAACGGTATAGGTGCCGTATTTGTAAATAGATTGCGGCATAAGCCCCAAATGGCCCATTACGGGTATCCCAGCACTCACGATGCGTTTGACAGAGTCAACGATAAATGCCCCACCTTCCATTTTGATCGAATGAGCTCCAGACTCTTTCATGATCCGGATCGCACTCTTGAGGGCCATCTTCGAATCACCTTGATAGTTGCCAAAAGGTAGGTCAACTACAACCAATGATCTTTGTACTGCTCTTACTACCGCACTGGCGTGATCGATCATCTGATCTAAAGTTATTGGTAGGGTAGTTTCGTGTCCATGTATCACATTAGAGGCGGAGTCGCCGACTAATATTACATCGATCCCAGCATGATCCAATATTTTTGCCATACTGTAATCATAGGCTGTCAGCATGGAAATCGGTACGCCTGCTTCCTTCATGGAGCTAAACCCTTCGCCATCGTAAGCGATGCTATTTCCGGCAAGTAC
>JBCAWW010001291.1:0-1732 GCA_038534415.1 Bacteroidota bacterium
CTTTTGTCTAAAGCTTATTCAATAATACTTATGACAAAAGTATGAATCGTGTAAATTATCAAAAAGCTAATATTACGAAATATTAAACATTGTTGAGCTGCCTGACAATAATACGCTTGTAGCAGATTCGTTTGTAACTTGCAGCCCAATAATTAGCTTTAATGGCCCTAATTCTCGCTATCGAATCTTCCTGTGATGAAACTTCTGCCGCACTTATCCGTGATGGAGAGATTTTATCTAACATCATAAGTTCTCAGATCGAACATAGTGAATACGGTGGCGTAATACCTGAACTCGCTTCTCGCTTGCATCAACAGCAGATTATCCGAGTGGTACAAAAAGCCATTAGAGAGGCTAAGGTAGATGCCTCGCAGCTCAATGCAGTTGCCTTTACCCGTGGTCCTGGTCTGCTTGGTGCTCTCTTGGTGGGTACCTGCTTTGCCAAATCCTTTGCCTATGGCTTGGGGATTCCCTTGATTGAAGTCAACCATATGCAAGCCCATGTGCTTGCCAATTTTATTGAAGCTCCCAAGCCACAATTTCCTTTTTTATGTCTGACGGTTTCGGGAGGTCACACTCAATTGGTCTTGGTTCGCAGTCCCTTGGATATGGAAGTGGTAGGCCAAACTATCGATGATGCTGCTGGAGAAGCCTTTGATAAGGCTGCCAAGATTATGGGATTGCCTTATCCCGGAGGACCAGAAGTAGATAAACTCGCTCAAAAGGGAGATCCCAGCGCCTTTCGTTTCCCTAAGCCTGCTGTCGGTGAATTAGAGTTTAGTTTTAGTGGCCTCAAGACTGCCATCCTGTATTTGGTGCAAAGAGAAATGCAAAAAGATCCCACCTTTCTGGATCATAGAATTGAGGATGTTTGTGCTAGCTACCAAAACCGCATTGTCAGTGTGTTATTAGAAAAGATGGCCTTGGCTGCAAAAAAGTTCCAAGTCAAAGAATTAGCGATTGCAGGCGGCGTTTCTGCCAATTCCGAATTGCGGACTCGCTTCCAAAATATGTGCGAAGAAAAGGGCTGGATCGCTCATATTCCGGCTTTTAAGTATTGTACCGACAATGCAGCGATGATCGCCATTTCTGGCCAGTATCAATACGAAGCAGGCCAATTTGCCGAGCTTACGGTAAGCCCATTTACCCGCAGTGGCACAAACTTTCAGGCAAGTAGGATGTAGGAGTACACTACTTTTTTATTTCGTTCGTTTTCTCTTATATTAATTATCAAATATTCAATTGCTTGTAATTTTAACCTTATGCAACCAGAAGAGCTTTTAAGTCAGGTGGCGGAAATGCGTTCAAATTTGATGAATGCCGCAAAAATCGCTGACAAAATTGCGCTAGAGATCCCCGAGATGGAGGAACCAGCGCTACGTGCTCAATGCAGTGTTATCCAGGCTTTTTTACGACAGACCGAACGCCAAGAGCGTATCCTTGCCCAAATGGTTAAGGCCCGCAAAACTGGTGAAAACAAAGCTGTTGGATTTTAGCAAATATTAACGTTCCTTACTTCCTACCCCCTCTTCCGTTGCCCTTCTGTGGCCTTGGGTGGGAATCCTATATACTGTGGCAGGCTTAGTAATCTATAAATCTTCTGCGGGTTCTGGCAAAACCTATACCCTCGTCTATAACTACCTAAAAATCGCCAGTACATGTCGATAATCCCAGGGATTAGCGATGACGATTTTTAGGTAGTACGATTGAGAGTTTCTTTCAAAAGATCGTG
>JBCAWW010001292.1:0-1728 GCA_038534415.1 Bacteroidota bacterium
ACTTTGTTGAGCGCCTTGAATGATAAATTTTTGGTTGAAAATATAGGTAGGTACTGCTCTGATACCTGACTCTCTATAGTCTTCGGCCAAGGTCAATATCTCTTTTTCTCCTCTATCACTATTGGTAAACTCTTTGATCGTCTTGGTCGGGACATCTAGGTCTAGGGCGGCTTTGGCGAGGTAATCTTTGTCCCCGACATTCTCTCCGCGTTCAAAATAGGCTTCAAACAAATAGGTGGCTAGGGTATGCTGCGAGGGCTTGCCTGATGCTAAAAACAATAAACGATGCGCTTGAAAAGTATTAGGGATATGTGCGATCTGATCAAAATTGTAGTCAATCCCCACTGCTTTGCCTAAGCTCGTGAGACGATCGATCGACTTTTGGATTTTTTCGGCTTCGCCAAACTTTTCCATGAGATATTGCCTAAACGGCATACCTGAGGCAGGCATCTCGGGATTTAGTTCGAAGGGATACCAATGCATGTCAACCTCAAATTGATCTCCGGCCAGCGCAATAGCCTGCTCTAAATGTGCCTTCCCCAAATAACACCAAGGGCAAACTACATCCGATATGATATCAACTCGAATTTTATGCATGCCGCAAAGATACGAGAGTTTATCCAAAAGTAGATGATTTGGATGCTCGCCTTTGCAAACTAGAGCAGGGGGCATTTTGGGGTTTTTACCGCTGCGCGGAACGATTCCCTCCTGTATCTTGATGGGTATCCTCTTTTGCTTTTGGAGGAGGAGCAAACTGGAGAAATGCCGCTTTGCAAAATGCTAATGCTGGAGATAAGCGTTCTGCGAAGCAGTAAACAAAAAAAGATAGAATCCCGAATAGCTATATCCGAAATTCTACCCTTTGCAAAGCGCGCTGTCGCTTTATGAGCTTAGTATTGCTGAGCGAGTTCTTTTGCCTTAGGAGCAAGCTCGCGTAGTCTCTGAGAGCGTTTTTCTGGATCTGGGTGAGTAGAAAGAAACTCTGGTGGACGATCGCCACCGCCGGAGTTCATGCGTTCCCAAAATGGGCCTGCTTTATCTACATTATAGCCGGCGATCGCCATGAGATATAGGCCAATCTCGTCGGCCTCTGATTCGTGTTTACGGCTAAAGGGCAGCAAAACGCCTACTTGGGCACCTGCACCGGCTGCCTGCATGATCGCGCCACGAGTTTGAGCATTACGGTTGGCTTCTGCTGTATCGGCTGGGGCACCTTGACCGATCGCAATTGCTGCTTCAACGGCCATTAAAGCGCCTTGTAAACCAAGGGTCTGAGACATGCGCTCATTGCCGTGATGGGCGAGAGCGTGAGCTACTTCATGCCCCATTATTACGGCAAGGCCGTCTTCGTCCTGAGCGATCGGCAAAATCCCCGTATAGACAACTACCTTACCGCCAGGCATACAAAATGCGTTGACTGTTGGGTCGTCTACTACATTGAAGGCCCACTGAAATTCTTCTAATTGGTCTGCCATGCCATTGGCACGGTAGTACTTTTCGGTGGCTTGCTGGATCTTGAGGCCGACTCTTCTGACCATTGCTAAGTCGCTACCACTAGTCATGGGGGGATTTTCCTGCAAAAAGGAATCGTATTGCTGGAAACTCAACGAATTGATTTGATTGGAAGGAATCAGCTTGGTTTGCCGACGTCCAGTAAACACAACCTTGGCACAACTGACCAAAATAATGGCCGTCAGGCTTAAGGCTATGAGGAGAGTTGATCTTTTC
>JBCAWW010001293.1:0-1726 GCA_038534415.1 Bacteroidota bacterium
CCCAGATTGCCATAGCTCAAATATAAAAAAGAATGGGTTTACTCACTACCGCAAACAGAATCATCGCTGCAAATCTTGTGGTAGACAATTCGTTCTAGATAACCAACATACGGTTGATGAGACATTGCGGGAGATCGCACGCCGTGCCCTATTAGAGCGGATCAGCCTTCGTGGGATTTGTCGTTTGATAGGTGTGAGTCTTACTTGGATGATGGACTTTGCGGTCAAGACTTGGGCAGAGGCTCCCGAGGATTTAGGCTGCTCACTTCAATTGCCACGTTTAAAAACCCGTGATCATCTACAAATACTTGCTTTTCAGCTAGATGAGATGTGGTCTTTTGTTGGTCAAAAGCAAAATAAAGCGTGGATCTGGGTGATTTATGAACCCGATTCTCAACAGGTTTTAGCCTTTCATATTGGCGATAGAAGCAATCGCTCCGCGCGCAAACTTTGGGAAAAAGTACCTGATGAGATGAAACAGTATTGCTACTTTGAAACCGACTATTGGGAAGCTTACCAAATGATCATTCCTCCCGATAGACATATTGTAGGGAAGGAGTTTACCTTTTTGATTGAAGGATTCTTTACCGGCGTAAGAAATCGAGTCAGCCGGTTAGTGCGAAAGTCTATTGCATATTCAAAAAAATGGGAAAATCATGTCGCTGCAATCAAATACTTCTTCTGGCAGATAAATTTAGAACGACAGCCTTACATTTGATACACCGCCAAATTTTAACCTCATCAGACATTACCAACAAGAGAAACACATCTGATGTTAATAAAGACAGTATCCCCTAAAGTGTGTAAGTACTCAAGCTGAGTTCTAGCTAGAGCCGAACTCTATCTTCAAAGATCGTAATAAATTGATTAAGAATAATGGGCCAGTTCCTAATGGGCATGGTCCATTTTTTTGTGATCTCAAAAACAGCCGGATAGACTGATTTTTTCAAGGCCTTGTCAGTCGGGAATGACATTTTGTTTTTGGTGTACTTCCTGATCTTTCCATTGAGGTTTTCAATTAAGTTAGTCGTATAGATGATCCTTCTGATCTCAGGAGGGAAGTCAAAGAAGGTCGTAAGCTCCTCCCAGTTGTCATTCCACGATTTAATGGCATAAGGGTACTTAGCGCCCCATTGCTTATCCATGTCCTGTAGGGCGGCTCTGGCAGCCTCTCTGTTGGGTGCTTCATAAACAGGCTTCATGCTTTTAGCGAAGCCTTTTCGATCCTTCCAGACCACGTATTTAGAGGCGTTACGGATCTGGTGTACCACACAGATTTGAGTGGCAGCATTGGGGAATACCGAGCTGATGGTTTTGGTGAAGCCTTTGAGGTTGTCAGTTACGGTGATCAGAATGTCCTCAACGCCTCTGGTTTTGAGATCAGTAAGTACACCCATCCAGAAGCTGGCAGCCTCAGATCCGCCCAACCACATGCCTAGAACCTCCTTTTTTCCGTCATTCTTCAAGCCCACAGCCAAATATATGGTCTTGTTGACCACCCTGGAGTTTTCCCTGACTTTGAAGACAATCCCGTCCATCCAGACGATTAGATATTGAGGTTCTAGCGGCCGGTTCTGCCAGGCCAGGATGTCCTCTGAGATCCTATCTGTGATTTTAGAGATTGCAGTCGTTGAGATTTGAAAATCGTAGAGTTCCTTGATTTGGGTCTCTATGTCAGAGTTACTCATCCCTTTGGCGTAGAGAGAAATTACCATGGATTCTATGC
>JBCAWW010001294.1:0-1724 GCA_038534415.1 Bacteroidota bacterium
ATAACTCCCCCAGGAAGTAGCGTTTTTGGAAAGAAGAGGAAGACGCCCTGCGCGTAAAAGTAGCTCCTGCCACCACTGAGCATACTGAGATATTACAATATCGCTTTTACAATCCGACCTCTGAGCAAGTAGAACTTGCCTTAGAGTGGGAAAAAGTCAAGGTTCCTTTTACCATCTCTGCCAATACGCATGAGATCGTGATCGCTAGCGCAAAAGACGAGCTCCGCTCAACGGCTTCTTTTTCATGGATGGGTCCTTACCAGATTGCCAACTATTGTTTGCTAAACGATACCCACCTAGACGAAGCCCTTAGTTGGATCGACCAATCGATCAGCACAGGTTGGGGCGCTCAGCCCAACTATACCAATCTATCTACCAAGGCACAAATTCTTGAAAAGCTCGATCGTCAAGACGAAGCCAAAGAAGCTTGGGCCATGGCCTTGGACAATGCCACTGAGTTTCAGCGATACCAATATGGATCGAACCTCATCCAGCAAAACAAAAACGAAGCAGCCATGGAGCATTTCAAAGCATCGGCGGAACTCTACCCAGATACTTGGTTGAGTCATGCTGGCCTTGGCGCAGCTCATCGTGTCAATGGCAACCTCAAAACCGCGCTCAAACACTATGAGAAAGCAGTAGAGAAAGCACCTGAGCAGTGGAAGCCGGGCTTGCAAACGCGAATCGATAGTGTCAAGGAGAGTATGTAGAGAGTATTTAGTACTGATTATTAAGCACTTAGTATTTAGATGAGCGTTCTGCGAAGCAGTAAGCGCCTACGAAAGTCTATCGCCTAAATACTATCTACTCACTACTTTGCAATAGAACGCTTGGCGGCACTGATCCACTCAGCTTGCGCTTTGCGATAGTGAGCAGGTGAAAGATTAGCGTGGCGAATCATTTCTTCAAAAACTTCACGGGCTAGCTCAGGCTGGCCCGTTTCTTTTAATAGTTCTGCGTAGCGGTACCTTGCCTCCTCTCCACTATAAGCTTTAGACATATAGGCATATAGATCCAAGGCTTCACTTTTGCGGCCTAGTGCTTCTAGCGAGCGAGGCAGCAACAAATCAAAATCATCAGGTCTAATGTCTTTTCGGATCGCTTTGCGTTTTTGCAAGGCCTCCACAGCTGCTTCAAAATGACCTAGGTGAAACTGAGCGTGGCCGATTCCGGCCCAGATCGCAGGATCGTCTGCATATAGCCCTTTGCTTACTGGCAGATAAAGGGCTAGCGCCTCTTCAAAACGCCCAGACTTTTGATACGCTTCTGCCAGGGCCATTCGGTTGGCATGATTGGGCGCATAGGAAAAGCGCTCTTCGCGCTCTTTGGTTTCCTTTTCGGGAAAGAAAAAAGATTCGACGCTTGATTTGGCGCCATCGGTTACGCCCTTTTTTTCCATCTCAGGCAAATACTCTGTAAAAAAGTAAATCCCAATGCCAATGAGGGGCAAAAAGATGATCAAAAAGATCCAGAAGGTCTTGCCTCTTTTATAGGCGTGGATACCAAAATAAATTTGTGCCGCGATTGTCAGTATTCCTGCAAACTGCATTATTGTGCTTTTTGAAGTGTCTAATGAACCAAAATAAATTTCAAGCCGCTTTCTTACCTCTAAAATATTGACGAAGCTGTGTGAATTCTTACACCCTAGCGACAAGTTCATAATCGCTAATTGCGAATATCTGGGGGCAATTTGTAGAAAATCGAGTTTGAATGGAAAGATTTAC
>JBCAWW010001295.1:0-1719 GCA_038534415.1 Bacteroidota bacterium
AAAGGCGTTCGATGAAATCGGCCTTTACCCAGCAGATATCCAATCCGTAGAGGACCTCCACAAAATTCCTTTTACGAAGAAAACTGATCTCCGCGACAACTACCCTTATGGCCTTTTTGCCACTCCCATGTATAGCATTCGGCGGATTCATGCTTCGAGCGGTACCACCGGCAAACCAACCGTGGTGGGCTACACCCAAAATGATTTAGCAGTATTTGACGAAGTGGTTGCACGCTCCCTTTATTGTGCGGGCGCTCGCCCTGGTATGAAACTGCACAATGCTTATGGCTATGGATTATTTACGGGTGGTTTGGGCATGCATGGAGGCGCTACCCAATTAGGGATGGCGGTTATTCCAGTTTCTGGCGGCATGACCGAACGCCAGCTAACCATCTTGCAAGATTTCAAGCCAGAAGTGATGTGCTGTACGCCTTCTTACGCGCAAACTTTAGCAGAAGAATTTGCGAAACGGGGCATAAGCACCGAGGATTTAGCGGTCAAATATGCGATCCTAGGGGCAGAGCCCTGGACTGAGGCAATCCGCCAACAAGTAGAGCAGGGACTCAATGTCAGTGCATCTAATATCTATGGGCTGAGCGAAATCATCGGTCCAGGCGTCTCTCAGGAAGATCATGAAGAGAAAGGCAGTGGCAGCTACATTTGGGAAGATCACTTTTTTCCAGAAGTGGTCGATCGCGATACCGGTACTCCCCTCCCTCATGGCGAGGAAGGTGTATTGGTGTTTACGACCTTAACGAAGGAGGCTTTTCCGGTTTTGCGCTATTGGACCAATGATATTTGTTCGATCCACTATGATCCTCATGGCAAACGGACCCATATCAAAATGTCTAGCATCAAAGGGAGAGCCGACGATATGCTCATCATTAGGGGCGTAAATTTATTTCATACACAAGTAGAAGAAGTGATTCATGAATTTGATTTTCTCAGTCCAAATTATCAATTGATCGTGGAGCGAAAAGGGACGATGGACAGCCTCAGCGTAGCGGTAGAAACGAAAAAGGGCGTCGATCTCAATAATCAGGATCTACAAAGTCAGATCGTAAAAAAGATCAAAAATACCATTGGGCTTTCGATGCAGGTTCATTTGCAGCGCCCCAACTCTATCCCACGAAGTCAAGGCGGCAAGCTCAGCAGGATTGTAGACAATAGAGGCTAGCTTGGTTTGGAGATGACCGCTGCGCGGAACGCTTCCCCAGTATTTTTTGGATCAAAATAAATTTTATAAGCAACCGTTTTCTAGCTTTATTGGTCTCTACATAAAAATATAATATGCGTAAGTACCTTGTTTTGCCAGTCTTGGCCCTTTGTCTTAGTCTTTTTTCTTGTGAAAGACTTGCCGAATTCACCCAGTTCAACCTCAACTATACTGCCTCTGTAACGGTTCCGGCAACGGCGGGTATCGATTTACCCTTCGATCTCTTCACTCCAGATATCGAAACTAATTCTGAGACTGAGTTTGAAACCGAAAAAACGAGCAAAGACCTTTTGGAAGAAGTCAAATTGACTAAGCTAGATTTGACCATCACAAGCCCAACAGATGCTGATTTTGACTTTCTAGAGACGATTACCATTTACCTTGCAGCAGAAGGATTGCCAGAAATTGCGATCGCTACTAAGGATATGGTAGAAGATGGTATCACTGGTACGCTCTCTCTAGACGTGATCGAAGATGATTTGAAAGATTATATCAAGACTGAT
>JBCAWW010001296.1:0-1716 GCA_038534415.1 Bacteroidota bacterium
TACGACTTTTTTCTATATCATGCTGAGTTGGGGGATAGCCGCCTTCGTCGAACACATCCTCATCCAACTGATGATACCGGAGATGATGAGCAATGCCAAAGGCTTGTATTGGGTGGTGAAGGAGAGGGCCGCTAATTGATACTCCTTTGCCTGACTTAGCCTTCCTCTTTTTGTAGATGTTCTAAAAACTCACCCGCTTTGACCAGGTTTATCTTAGGAAATTCAAGTTTCTTCAAAGCATTGAAATGCTTGTCATTACTCACCAAATATTCTGCTCCACCAGCAATCGCGCAGTCTGAAAATTTATTATCATCGGCATCCCCTTTTATCAAGCTCCATTTGTAGTAACGGGTAAGGAAGTGGACATTAGGAGCCGTTTCGATTAGTTGCAGGATAGTTTGGGCTAGTATTTTACCAAAGAATTGACCCAAAATTTCTTCGTACTCCATCAATATATCTGTGGTAACACATAACTGGAATTTTTCCTCAATAAATGCGTCAAAAATGGGACGATAAATTGATTTTGACGAAATCGCCACCACCAATACATTCGTATCGAGTACTACATTCAAGGAAGCTCAGTTATTGTTGGGAGTCGGAGGGCGTTCTTTGACGCTCACTAAGGATTTTTTCCATGTCCTCATGGGTCCATTTATTATTGGCCCAAACTTCATCGGCAATTGTCGTCGCTTTTTCGGCGAGATATTTAACGATCAACCTTTTGATCGCAATGAGGTCTTCCTCCTCCATATCTCTGGAAAACAGCTTCAATATTTCGAGCTGATGCCGATTGAGTGTGATATTTGAGTTTATCTGACTCATTTACAGACGATTGATTTTTTCAATACTAATATAACGAAATTCATCGAAGGAAGATTCTTTAGCCCCAACAAAGTTTTTGCCCCAATTATTAGAAAATATTTTCTAATTCACTTATTTCCTTTCTATTACATGTCGGTTCTGCTATACTTGTAAAAAGACCTAATAAGTTACTATGTCAGATTATAGCGTCCAGGAAAATAAAGAACTCAATATTTGGGAAGCTTTATTGCCCGTATTTGTATTGATTGTGCTGTTGGCTTTCAACGTACTTTTTGTCTTTGGAGACAATGCCCTGAGTGGTTCCAATCAGTTTATCCTTTTGATGGGAGCAGCGGTGGCCGCCATCGTTGGTTTTCGTAACAAGGTAAGCTACAAAATCATGATCGAGGAGATCGGCAACAATCTCAAATCGACGACTGGCGCGATCATCATCTTACTCTTTGTGGGCGCTTTGGCAGGTTCTTGGCTGATTAGTGGCATCATCCCTGCGATGATCTATTATGGCTTGAAGATATTGCATCCCAGCATCTTTTTACCGGCCTCACTGGTCATTGCGGCGATTATCTCTATCGCTACGGGTAGTTCTTGGACGACCTCAGCCACGGTGGGGATAGCCTTAATTGGCATAGGCTCAGCGATGGGGATTTCAACGGGTATGGTAGCAGGAGCGGTAATCTCTGGCGCTTATTTTGGTGATAAGATGTCGCCCCTATCCGACACCACCAATCTCGCTCCAGCGATGGCAGGCGGAGAGTTGTTTTCCCATATCCGCATTGGCGGTTTCAATTCTCGCTCCCTCGGTCATGGCGATCATCACACCTTTGTAGGCACTAACAAAGTCGAGTCCTTCGGCACCAGCGACCCTGGCCACAATCTGCGGTTGAAAGATGATCG
>JBCAWW010001297.1:0-1715 GCA_038534415.1 Bacteroidota bacterium
CTACTACCATTCTCGCATTGCAACACTATAAAACCTTCCGCAATCGCCTCAAAGACATGCCGATTACGGTAGATTATGTCAACCGATTCAAATCAACCAAAAAGATCAAAGAGACGCTCCAAAAGGTAAGCACAGGAGAGGTCGATATCTTGATCGGGACCCATCGGATTGTCTCCAAAGACGTTAAGTTCAAAGATTTGGGCTTGATGATCATCGATGAAGAGCAGCGCTTTGGGGTCAATGTCAAAGACAAACTCAAATTGATGAAGGCCAATGTGGATAGTCTGACATTAACGGCAACGCCTATCCCGCGTACATTGCAGTTTTCTTTGGCTGGTATTCGCGATTTGTCAGTTATCACTACTCCTCCTCCCAATAGACAGCCTATTGAGACTGTTGTATCGACCTATTCGCCTACCATGTTGCGCGATGCGATCATTTATGAATTGAAGCGGGGAGGCCAAGTCTACTTCATTCATCCTCGAGTCAAAGATATTGAAGAAGTCGCCGCTTCTATCAAAAAGCTGGCACCAGATTCGCGTATCGGTATCGGACACGGACAGATGGGAGGCGAAGCCCTCGAAAAAGTGATGACTAACTTCATCGAAGGGGCGTATGATATTTTGGTAGCTACCACCATCGTCGAATCAGGCCTAGATATCCCCAATGCCAATACGATCATCATCAATGAGGCCAACAAATACGGTTTGGCTGATTTACACCAGATGCGAGGTAGGGTAGGCCGTTCAAATCGTAAGGCTTTTTGCTATCTGCTAGCCCCTCCCGAAATCTCTTTAACCCAAGATGCCAAAAAGCGCTTGCGGGCGATGGAAGAGTTCTCCGATTTAGGAAGCGGCTTTCACATCGCTTTACGAGATCTTGATATCCGAGGGGCAGGCGACCTATTGGGGCCAGAGCAAAGTGGTTTTATCCATGAGATTGGCTACGATATGTATCACAAAATCCTCGATGAAACGATCCGCGAGCTGAAGGAAGAGCACTTCGCGGACTTATTTCCTGAGGAAGCCAATCGCCGCAAGGAGATTATGGCCGAAGATTGTAAGATCGATCTTGACTTGGACATACGGATGCCGGAGGTTTATGTCCCGAGTATTCCAGAACGTCTCAAATTTTATCGCCGGATTGCAGGTGCCGAAAAGGAAGAAGACCTACGAGATATCCAACGTGAGATGATCGACCGATTTGGGCCGATGCCCGCTTCTGTCCTGGCCTTATTTGATGCCACTCGTATCCGTGAGAAGGCCCGCCGAGTCGGACTAGAGCGTATCGTGCTGAAAAAGAATGTCTTACGTCTCTACTTTATTTCAGACGCCCAGTCTAATTTCTTTGCCTCGGATGCCTTTAACCGCATTTTATTGTATGTACAGACCTTTACGGCTAAGGTGAGAATCAAAGAAAGTCCCAAATACCTTTCCCTTATTTATGAAGATGTGGAGGGGATCAAGGATGTGTTGGGCCGAGTGACGGAGTTGTATGACTTTGTCCATTTTGTACCCGAAGAGGCTGATGAGCTAAGCCCCGAATCCTGAGGGGATTAGCTAGCACCATTAGCCTATCTTCAATGAGCAAGTTTTGACTTTTGTCCCTGCTTTATGACTTGGGCTAGGTTTGTTTTTGGAGCCGCTTCGCGGAACGATTCTCTCTTTTTTCTAACTTTTTAAAAATTATTCCACCTAACCGTAAATTTTGGCATT
>JBCAWW010001298.1:0-1709 GCA_038534415.1 Bacteroidota bacterium
AGGTCGCACCAACACCAAATACAAACCATAAACAGAGGCATTGAAGACTACCATCAAATCTCCAATCACGGTCTCTTGATTAAAGGATAGCGCTTGTCCTCCTAAGATCAAGGATACCGCACCAATTCCGGCCAATCCCAATCCAAGGATACGGAGACCAGAGAGGCGTTCGACTCTCATAAAAATGCCCACAAAAAAAACGAAGACTGGCGTCGTGGTCATCAAGACGGAGGCATTGACGGCAAGCGTTCGGTCGAGACCGGAAAAGAAAAATATCTGATTGAGGGCAACGCCTAATAAGCCACAGCCAAAAAGTCGGAGGTAGTCTTTAGTATTTTGGATTTTCTCGCGGATCCAAAGGATTTGGACGGCCCAGAAGAAAATAATCGCAGCAATGGAGCGAATTGCCACCACTCCCAAAGGAGGGATCTCGGCAAAAAGGTCCTTGGCTACGAAGTAATTAAAAGCATAAATCAAGGCCACTCCAAGGAGCGCCAGGTGAGCGAGGTATTGCTTCATTCGGATTTCATCCAGCTTTGAGAAACGTGCTTATTGAACTCCTTGACCACAGCTGCTCTGCCCCATTCGGAGCGTTCGGCTTCGGACCAAAGCTCAGGAAAGAAAAGGATTTGTTGGAAGCGTGGGGGCAAGAAGGTACGCCAATTGGTGCCGCCAGTAGCCTCTACTTGGGTGCCTTCGCGCATTAGGTGCTTTGCTGCCGCAGAAAGATGACTCAGCTTCCAGTATACATTGACGTACTGATCATACTCACGCAATTGTTCACGCAACTTTTGATCAGCTTTGATTTCGTCGGTAGCGGTTTGGTAAAGGTGGGCGAGATTCTGAGTTTGATACTTTTCGATAAGCCTGACGAGTTCTTCGTCATATTTGGCTTCAAACTCTCTTAGCGTAAGGGTTTTTTTGCCGGTTTCAAGATCTATACCCCCTTGCTTCCAGTAGATAAAAGGGTAACGAGCAGAGAGCGTATCGTTCTCCGCAGGAGCCTCCTCGCCACGCATCAAATTTTGCAGATCAGTGCTCATGATTTCAATTTGGCGAAACTGGGCTGATTGGAAACCACTTGCCGGCAATAGAGCCATACGGAATTTGCGAAACTCTTCCATATCCATGCCGCTCATCATGATATCAAAACTATTGCTCAGGTGGCGAAAATAGTTATTGATGCGGGCCATTCGCTTGTGCCAATCCGCTAGGCGGAGGTATTCGCTTTGGTCCCCTTTGGGTTCGGTCAGGCTGATAATTTCGTGCTGACAAAGCTTGAACATCAACTCCGTGATTTGGTGATAGATGATAAAAATCATCTCATCTTTGAAAGGGGTACGAGGCGTCTGTAAGCCCAAAAGGCTATCTAAATGGACATATTCCCAATAATTGAGACCATTGGAGTAGTAAAGGCCATCAAGGTAGGAGAGCATATCTTGACCCATACCGGCGTATTTATGCTCTAATTTGCCAAGACGGTCAAGGATTTGCGTGAGTTGGTCTTTCCAATCTTTGTTCATAGCCCACAAAGTTAAACAGATTAAATACAATCTAGTATAGCGTAGCGGGTAGTTGGTACTGAGTAGAGAGTAGCTAGAGCGGGACTGAACTATTCGAAAAAAGGCCTACTTAATACTTCCTACTCCATATTTAAGCAGTAAGACAAAAGTATTAGGTACAAAGACTTTTGCAAATGGCCCTGTTTG
>JBCAWW010001299.1:0-1709 GCA_038534415.1 Bacteroidota bacterium
CCATAAGGAATATTTTATGTTATCACTCAATCAACAAATCAGTTCTCAAGAAGCAATCCAACTAGAAGACCAATACGGAGCTCACAATTATCATCCCTTACCAGTAGTACTTTCCAAAGGAGAAGGTGTATATGTCTGGGATCCAGAGGGCAAACAATATTTTGACTTCTTATCTGCCTACAGTGCAGTGAATCAGGGGCATTGTCACCCAAGAATTTTGAATGCTTTGATCGAGCAAGCTCAGCAACTGACCTTGACCTCTCGGGCTTTTTACAATGATGTATTAGGACCTTATGAAAAATACATGACCCAATTATTGGGTTATGATAAACTCCTCCCCATGAACACTGGCGTTGAAGGTGGCGAAACGGCCATCAAGCTTTGTAGAAAATGGGCCTATGAGAAAAAAGGTGTTGCTGACAATCAGGCAAAAGTCATCTTCGCAGAAGGCAATTTTTGGGGACGTACCTTGGCCGCCATTAGTTCCTCTTCTGATCCAAGTAGCTACAAAGGTTTTGGGCCTTATATGCCAGGGTATGAAATCGTTCCATACAATAATTTAGCGGCGCTCGAAAAGGCACTCGAAGACCCTAATGTAGCGGGTTTCATGGTTGAGCCTATCCAGGGAGAAGCAGGAGTAGTCGTTCCCGATGAGGGCTATCTCAAAAAAGCTTATGAGCTCTGCAAGGCCAAAAATGTCCTATTTATTGCGGACGAGGTACAAACTGGACTAGCGAGAACCGGCAAAATGATTGCTTGCGACTATGAAGAAGTCAAGCCAGATATACTGATTCTTGGTAAAGCCTTATCGGGTGGTGTGCTGCCTGTGTCTGCGGTATTGGCCGATGACGAAGTCATGCTATGTATCAAACCAGGCGAACATGGTTCTACTTATGGGGGTAATCCTCTAGCTTGTGCAGTTGCGATGGAAGCAATGAAAGTTTTGGTAGAGGAGGACCTTTCAGGGAACGCTCATAAACTTGGTCAAGCCTTTAGAGACCGGATGCAAGCTTACATTGACAGTGATCAAGATTTGGTTACCCTGGTAAGAGGTAAAGGTCTTTTAAATGCCATAGTGATTAACGATTCTCCCGACAGTACGACGGCTTGGGATATCTGTATGGCCCTGAAAGATAATGGCTTACTGGCGAAGCCAACTCACGGAAATATCATTCGATTTGCCCCTCCATTAGTCATCACCGAAGAACAATTGCACGATTGTTGCAATATAATAGAGGAAACCTTGCGCAATTTTACTCGATAAGGTTGCGTTTTGCAGACAAGTGAACCTTAGCAAGACTCAGCATATGTTGAAAAAGATAGGCCTTTGGCTGATGATGTGTTGGATGAGTGTGGCAACTCTTCAAGCCCAACCACCGGTGCGTGACAATGCTGGATCACCTACGATCCGCGACATGCAACAGCCTCAAAATCAACAAGTTTTACCAGCTCAAGCATTGATATGGGAAGTTCAACGTTCAGACATTGAAAAGCCTTCATACATTTATGCCATTTTGTATAAAGTCCCTAAAGACTGGTTCTTTTTACCTCCTGGCTTAAGTCCGATCGTAGAGTCCACCGATCGCCTGATGTTGGAAACAGATCCCAATTATATTGACAGAGATGTCCTCTATAGAGGCGGCACTCCAATTGATTCTACTCTTGAGGCCCTCCTCAATCGGCGCGATTTTTACGAAGTCAACAAATTT
>JBCAWW010001300.1:0-1701 GCA_038534415.1 Bacteroidota bacterium
AGCCAGCAATACTTCACGATGCTGTATGAAAAACCCACCTCCTACAATGAAGTTTTTGCCGATGATGTCACCCCAGCCGATCTTGCGCCTTACGTACAGCCAGGCAATCCAGCGACCTATATTTCTTCGGTAAGTTATGGCCGTAAATTTTATCTCTTACTAGAGTCTACGGCCTCTCGTACAGAGATCAAAGCCTCCATCAAGGCTTCCTATGATGCGGCCGTGAGTGGGGTAGAGCTGGATGCTGGCGCTACCTATGTCAATGATTTGGCCAATGTAGATATCAAAGTCTATGCGGTTGGCGGAGATCAAGAGACCGCCCTAGCGACCTTCAATGGGGATTTTAATGCCGTTGCCAATTATCTTACTACTGGTGGAGATTATCGCACCGGGGTACCGCTTTCTTATGTAGTACGTAGCTTAGAAACGCATCAGATCGTCAATGTCAAACTCGCTACCCAATACCAAACTCAGGTTTGCGAGCCCTATTACTATGATGACAATCCTCCTGGATTCACCGCCTTTTGGGGCCAGACTTTTGATCGCATTGGAGCCATTGCTAATATCAACAGTAGCGGCAACAATTTGATGTTCGTATTTAATCTCGAAGGTGATGAGTATTTCGTGGCTGATCAAAATACGCAAACTGTCATCTTAGGGCCATTTAAAGTGGATGATCCCAATGGATATTTAGGTGATATCCCTTTTGACAGGGTGAGTGCCGCTAATTTTAATTCGGACAACTACCGACTTGCTCTTTACAATGGTACAGGCACTTTATATTGTGAGATAATCACCTTCAATTCAAACTCCAATTTTCCAGCTACCTATACCACTCCTGTTCCACTGGCCAATCTCTATTCAGGCCATCCTTTTGCCTTATTTGGCCTTGAAAGCTCCGCTAGAGGAAGCAATACAGTGGCTTATATTCACACTAAAAAAGGAGGCGACCATTCCATCATCTACTCTCCTGTCAACGGAGCAGTACTACCTTTTGCCTCGCCCATATTTCCCATCGACAACATCGGTGCAGCCGCCTATCTCAGTCTTCCCGGCAGTAACTATATCGTGATGATAGCCGCCAATGGACGAGATTATACGATTTGGAATGTCAACAATTCCACTGAGCCGACTGCGCTCTATAAATTTTAAGTAAGTGCTTATCTACTGAACCACCCCATTCGCTTCGCTCATTACCCCTCCTTTTGAAAGGAGGGGAAAGGGGAGGTTTAACGTTTTATAGAAAAAACATGAGTTAATAATCCCCAATTCTAATTTTGCTCCTCCCCGTTTAGCATATAGCTAATGTTTTGAAGATTGGCTTCATAGCGCACGGGAGATTTTTCAAATACCACCAAGGCCTGTTCTAAATAAGGACGGGCCTTTTCTATTTGATTGAGCTGGTAATAGGTTTTGCCGAGAAAAAACGCGGCTTGAGCCGTGGAGCGGCTTTCTGGGCCTTGCGCTTCCATGCGGATATCTAAGGATTTTTTGAAGGGAGGCACCGCTGCGCGGAACGCTTCTCTCTTAAGATTGATCTCGCCTAATCTCGAATAATAAAAGCTGTGCGCATAGCTATCTGATCCATATACCTTATCAAAAAGCGGCTTGAGTTTTCTTAAAACGACTTCCGCTTCTTCTTATTATTTATCCACTCAACAAAATTTGGTGGGAGCGATTATGTATCAAAAAAAATACGAA
>JBCAWW010001301.1:0-1700 GCA_038534415.1 Bacteroidota bacterium
CTTTGAAAATAACCAAGGAGGTAGCATTTAGACATGAAAAAAATCAACATCCTCTACCTAGCCATCATTCCGATTGCCATCATCCTTTTTCAGATGACAGCAAAACTGGGACAAAATGCAGCATTGTTTTATGGTTTTGCCGAAAACAAAGAAACTGAACTCTCTCACTACAAAGCAGTCTTAATCGAAAACATCGAGGTTACACCAGGAGAATACGTCAAGGAAGGGCAATTGCTCATGACCGTAGAGCAGGCAAACCTAGATTTCAAAATCGACAATGCGGCGCTCGAAGTCCAAAAACTAGCGGCAGAGGCAAAACGAGATCGTCAGGAACTACTCGCAGAAATTGCGCAACTCAAGGCTGAGCGTTCTGCGAAGCAGGCCAACATAAATGCCGAAATCCAGCGCCTAGAAGCCCAAATAAGCACACAAAAAACCCTGATTGCTGGTCTCAAAAGCCTCAGTATCGACAATCAATCTCCTACAGAATCGGAGCTCAAACTGGAAATCCTCAAAACCGAATTGGCCCAGGTTTCCATTCCGATAGATGCAGAGCTAGCACAATTGGAAAAGATGCTCAACGCGATCGAATTGCCCTCCTTGGCCGAACAAAGCAGGGTCAAAAGAGAACTCAATCATTATGAAACCGAGCAGTCAAAGCTGAATATCTTAGCGCCAACTGACGGCTTGATAGGTCATATTCGATGCAAAGAAGGAGAACATGTTTCGGCTTTTACCAAGCTGATCAACTTTTACGAGCCCAACCCAACTTTGGTCAAAGGTTTTGTACATGAAAGTCTCATCCCCCAAATCAATGCTGGGGATAGCCTAATTGTCTCCTCTTCGCTCCATCCACAGCTGCAAATCACAGGCATAGTCATTGGATTAGGGGCAAGGATCGTGGAAATCCCCGCTCGCTTACGCAAAATGCCAGATATAAAATCTTATGGCAGAGAGGTACTAATTCAGATTCCTTCAGACAATCCCTTACTGCAAAAAGAAAAAGTGCGGATAAACTCCCTCAAGGAAACTCCTCAAAACTCCTTAGCCTACATCATGACTTTGTTTCGTCCCAATACCCCAAGACGCAAAAAGCATTGGCTATAGCCCTCATTAAGCCTTCTACCATGACTCTAAAAGTGATATTAAAGCCTCATTTTCAAACCTTAAATGGGCGCTTAATGGCCTACTTATGCTTTGTTTTTATTTTTTCAGGCCAAAGCCTCATCGGGCAAACCCTCTTTACCACTAAACAACTGCTCCAATTGCCTGACAGTCTTAGAGCTCAAGCGCATTTTCAAAGCAGTTTGAACTTTCTCACCCAAGAGAAGCAAAAGCTCGCTCTCATCAACGAGATCGAACTCAGGACGGAAACGGATGAACTAGATCTCAGCCGACAAGAATATCTCATGCGACTCAGTATGAGCAATCGCAAAAGTCGCAGGACGCAAGACGCCATCACCCAGACCCAAATCCAATACTACCAATTGCAAGCCGAAGCGGTCGAAGCAGCAGCAGTTAAGAAACGCTATGAGTTGATTCTAGACTGGTACAATGCACAATCCAAGGCACTTTATATCAGGGACAAACTGGCATTGCTGAGCGACCAGAAAATTGTTTATAAAAGTCAAATCAGCAATTCAACCGATTTTGAAATCAACGATTTGCTCAAAGGCTTGGAGATCATTTTCGACTTTGAG
>JBCAWW010001302.1:0-1699 GCA_038534415.1 Bacteroidota bacterium
CCACTATTTGATAGCTCGCGGCCGGTAATGCTGTATGCAAGCTCAAAAGCTGATTATCGCGTTGAACTAGAGATGCAAGCGATTGACAATTATTATACTGCCTTTCGCGTGCGAACCACCAATGCGGTAGAAAACTGCCAAGATTCATTGAGTGGTATTTTACACTTGGCAGATACCCTTACGGGTAATGCTGAAATCCGAGAAGATGACTTTAATGAGACAGTCTTTGCGGAAAGCTTTATGAATGAAGATCAAAGCTGCGGCTTTGCCGTTGATCGAGATATTGAGGGGGGCTATAGGGTTTGGCTAAGCGTTTACGATTGTCCTAGGAGCAAAACTGGCTGCGAATTTGATGCTGGCAGTAGTGTGTTTTATAAACAAGGAGAGCGCCTAGGCGAGGAGCTGTTTTATGGTTTTATGCCGGCTAGCCGAACGCGTCTCCTTACGGAGGCCGATTTGGCCGCTTTTCCAGACTGGGGCTTGATGCGTAATGAAATTTTTGCACGTCAGGGACATCCTTTCAAAACGGACCGCTATCAATGGATATTTGGCGAACGCACCGATTGGTACCAGCCAAAAGATTCTGCCATCACGGCTGAGGACCTGAGTGATATTGAGCATAAAAACGTCGTATTCCTGCAAAATTTAGAAGCAGAGGGCTATAGTGGATTTCGTAGCTTTTTGGCGGCGCTTACGGTGGGACTGACAGAAGACGATCAATCGGCTATCTCTCGGATGATTGCTCCCCATTTGATGGAGGATATTGAGATTGTTTTCCCTGAGGAGGGGGTAAGAGCCTTTCAAAATAATGAATACCGCGTTCGATGGAATCGAGACACCAAACAAAAGGAGCTCATCATCGGCAATGAAGCAGGCGCCCAATTGCAATACTATTTTGATAAACTCTTTGATGAGAGTGGGAAAGGCGGATGGATGCTGAGGCAGATGTTGGCGGTAGGCTAGGAGGTAGGCTGCTTCGCAGAACGCTAAATTTCGCTCATATCTTCCTCCCTTTTTAGGATGATTTTAGATACAATTAATCGAAGAAATTATTTTGTTTTGCATCATTCAACCACAGCTTTAATCTGGAAGCATTGGCTTTGCTTACAATTATCTGTTCCTCAGGCTGAGGCTCTAAATGGACTAGCAACCTGCCATTAAAGTAAGATTGAAGAGATTTGACGGCTGACCGTTGGATTAAATATTGACGGTTGGCTCTGAAAAAAAATTCAGGATTCAGCTCATTTTCTAAATCTTCCAGCTTCTCATTAAAGCTTAAGATTTGATCATGGATGGTTTTCCCTCTGACAACTCCATTTTGAATAAAAAAGAAGGCGAAGTCTTTGGATGCAACCGGAACGAAAGTGTCCCTTTTTTGAATGAGGAATGAACTTCTGTATTTCTTTTTCGGACTATTCATGAGGCTGATGAGAGCTTCAATTTGTCCCGAAGAAAAAAGCATTTTCTGGTGGGCGTCTTTAAATTTTAGAATGGAATTTTTTAACTCTGTTTCTCGGATGGGTTTCAACAAATAATCAATGCTATTTAGTTTGAAAGCCTGAATAGCATACTGGTCATACGCAGTAGTAAAGATGATAGGAGCTGTGGGTTCTACTTCTCTTACGATCTCGAAAGAGTTGCCATCCGCCAGATGGATATCCATAAAAACAAGATCGTAGGTATCGTTTTTCTTAAAAAA
>JBCAWW010001303.1:0-1696 GCA_038534415.1 Bacteroidota bacterium
CTTCAAATTCATTGGGATGATGCTTGTACTAGGGGAAAGATCCAATTGATGTTTATTGGACTGCAAGAGAAGCATTGCCCAGTTTTCAATCTCGGAGAGTTAGCGACACCTCCTAGTTTATGGCTCAATCCCAATGGCCCCTTTGGGCCGGAGGCTAGTCTCGAAATGCCCATAAATGGTCAAGAAACCGCCAAGTGGAGGAGCCTAAGCGATGATTTAGTGATTGCAGAGCAGGTCCAAAGTTTACAACAACCTACTCTTACGCTAAGCCCTACTTACCTCAATGGGCAGCCATATCTACATTTCGATGGCTTTAACGATATGATGAGCATTGATTGGGGATCAGCGCTACCACAAAGTGGCTTTTCTCAATTTGTGGTATTTCGTACAAAAAATGATTATGGGACACTGATTGCGCAGGCAGATACTCCCCTCTACAATGCTAGTATCCACCAGTCAGAAACGGGTTTTCGATATGGTCATATGATCCATCGACTCAACCTCAATGGGCAAAACACTTATGCTCAGTCTTATTTCAAGATTGATGACCAAAAGTTTCATATTGGTCTTGTCCATGTGCCGGATTCGAGCTTTAGAAGCGTTTGGCTAGATGGCTTGTATGTGGGCGCCAACCCGACTAATGCGCATAATGATTTCTTGAGTCATTTGTTGATTGGGGGGCAAGCCAATTATGGATACTTTGATGGAGACATTGCGGAGATCATGCTATTTGATCGTAGTCTGGGGCCCAAAGAAATCGAATACATCCATACTTACCTTTCCTTAAAATATCAGATTCCCTTAGAAGGAACGGTATATCGTTTTACCAATGGCGACTCCACGGTATATCAGCCAGGTTTTGTCAATAAAGTTGGTTCTATAGGGGTTAATTCAACTCAATTTTTGCATCGTACCGATGGCTTTTCATTGTATCGCGATGCGAAAATGAGTGTGAGTGCCACTAATTTGCCAGACCCAGCGCAACTCCTTTGGGCAGACAATGGGCAAGAGCTTCGTCTCAGTGCTGATATCTACCCTCGCTCTAATAATCGATTGGCCAAAATCTGGCATTTTTGGCAAACCCGTGATCAGGCAGAGGAAGTAGTGCTTGAACTGGAAGGCTTCCCGCTGGGATTGCAAAGTATGATTGTACATCCAAGCAAAGCGAGTCTAGACGTGGATGAACTGATCGAAGTTTATCTCTTAGAAAACCTAGGAGAGGGACATTATAGAGTTAGCTTCAATCCTACGGAGCATAATTACCTAAGCTTCAGCTCAGAGGTCTCACCTCTTATGGACGTCCAATGGAGCGGCTTTGATGGGCTCGTGGATGCTCCAGTCATTGAGTTGTCATGGGCAACCCTGCGGGAACGCTATACTGCATCCTTCGTGCTAGAACGCTCTTTTGATGGTCTGTTGTATCAGCCTATTGCTAAGGTCGATGCCGCGTTTAATTCTGATATTGAAAAGCGCTACACTTTTCAGGACCGTGAAATCGCGCAATTCAATTCCTCTGTGATTCATTATCGCCTAAAGGTACTTGATCCCAATGGAGGCTTTATTTATTCACCTCGCTTAGAGCTTCGGCTACCCAATTTCCGAGACCTTTACTTTGATTTAAGCGTTCTGCCCGGCAGAACCCTCAAGCTCAATTTCTTCCATAAATCCGAATCTAGTCTACAAGGACGCTTGATTG
>JBCAWW010001304.1:0-1694 GCA_038534415.1 Bacteroidota bacterium
TTCGCACAACGCTTCTAGAGATGAAGCAGTACGCAAATGGTAATTTCGACTTTGAGTTTGTCGATCCGAGTAGCAATCCCGAATTGCAAAAGCAATTTCAAGAATTGGGCTTTATGCCTGTGCCAGTCAAGTATGTTGACGTAGACGAGACTCGCTTCAAAAATATGTGGCCACTTGCTGCTTTTCGCTATAAAGACTATGAGCAATATGTCGATCTGCTCAAAGGAGCGAGTATTCCCACGGCCCAAGGGCCAAATGTAAATTTCCAAAAAGCCGAATCAGACCTCGAATATAAATTGATGTCTTCGGTTCTCAACTTAAGTAGAGAGCGCCGAGGGATAGTAGGTTTGGTAAGAGGGCACGGCGAGTTGCCGAACGATAAAATCCAAGAGCTAGGCACTGAATTGGTCAACTCCTACAATCTGGTAGATTTCAACATGGCAAGAAGCTATGCTGGCACTGCAGTCAGTCCTGATATTGATGTCCTCTTGATCATGCAACCCGAAGAAGCGTTCTCGGAACGAGACAAATACGAACTCGACCAATATCTCATGCGTGGAGGTTCTATACTTTGGATCCTGGATTATGAAAAAGTGGATCTAGACCTTTTTCAAAAAGTCTCGACCTTCACGGAGCTATATGAACTCAACCTAGAGGATCTCTTTTTTAAATATGGGGTGAAGCTAAATTTTGATCTGGTGCAAGATGTCAGCTGTGAAACCATCGAGCTCTTTGACGAAAATTCGCAAAACTTTGCCAGCCATCGTTGGGTATTTTATCCCCGCTATTTCTCATTGCCAGAGCATCCGGTTACGCGTAATGTGGATGCTGTAATGATGCGTTATGCGAGTTCTTTAGATACTGTAAATCAAGCTGGGGTGAAAAAATCAGTCTTTTTGAGCTCCACGTCGCGCTCTCGAGCCGTGCAAGGACGTCAGTTTATCGATATCAACCAATATGTACAATCTCCTCCTCCTGTCAATCTCTTCAATAAGGAAGGTTTGATTATGGGTTTGATGATGGAAGGTGTATTCGAGTCTCTCTTTGCAGGACGCGAGGCGCCAACTGATTCTCTCGCTCCAGAAAAACCTACCGCAGCTTTTGGCGCTAGAAATAATCCGAGTAGACCCGGCAAGGTGGCCATAATCTCCGATGGCTCTTTCCCACAGCCAAGAACTTTTAGGGGACGTCAGCAAAGAGTGCCCTTTGACAATACCGATTTGGTGATGAACGTGATTGACTATCTAGCCGGGGATCAGGCCTTAACCGAAATCCGTTCTAAAGAAGTAGTGGCTAGGAGATTAGATCGAGACAAAGCCAAAGATAGTGCGGGGAGTTTACGATTACTGAATCTCGTATTACCCAATTTGCTGATTTTGTTGTTTGGGGTGATACTTTTTTATGCCCGAAAAAGAAAATTTGCTGGTCCTGTGTAATTTTTAAGCTACTCTCGACACTAACTAGGCAAATACAACCAAAAAGTAATTTTCGAGAAGACTACAATGAATGGCAGTAGTCTTGAGAATTGCCGATTGATCCAACCATCATATCAATGAAAAAATCATTCAAACTCCCATTGTGGAGCACATCCCTCGTACTCATATTTGGCCTTTTACTCTACGCTTGTAATACTTCCAAGACTGTCAGTAGTACAAAAGCCAAAACGGAATCTTTAGAAAAATCCCTACTTTGGA
>JBCAWW010001305.1:0-1693 GCA_038534415.1 Bacteroidota bacterium
TTGATGTTCAATTTGTAAATCAATCCGTGGGGGGAGTCTCCTATGCGTGGAACTTTGGAGATGGCAATTTGTCTAACCTACAAAACCCATCCAACCAATATACAGTAGCAGATACTTTTGATGTTTCTCTTTGGGTAACGGGCCAAGGCGGCTGTCTTACCAAGAAGACTGTCAAGGACTATATCTTGATAAAACCACTTGAAGCGGGTTTTATGGCTGTACCGAGAGGAGGTTGTGCCCCCATAGATGTAGCATTTGACGATACTACCAATTCGATCTTCCCTATCACATCTTGGGAATGGGACCTAGGCAACGGTAACACCTCTAACGTGCGTAATCCCTTTACGACCTACCCCAATGTTGGCGTCTACGATGTGAGTATGATCGTAGAAAACACCCAAGGCTGCCGGGATACTGTCTTTCAGCCCTCCTATATCGGAGCAGGCTCTCCGCCAATAATTGAATTTACCGTCGATACCAATATCGCTTGCGCGCTTGTAGAGCTACAATTCACCAACCTAACGCAGGGCGCTGACAGCTACATCTGGTATTTTGGAGACGGTGATACCGCCATGTCCGAAAATCCAATACATGGCTTTGCCGCTTTAGGCGACATAGATGTGATGCTGATCGCTAGTGATCGCGGTTGTACCGATACGCTCCTCAAATCAGACTTCATCCATATCCTAGATCCCCTGCCGATCATAGGGCTTAGCGATAAAAAGGTCTGCGAGATACCTCAAAGTGTGCTTTTCCAAAACATATCCATTGGTGATGATTATTGGACCTGGACCCTAGAGGATACCATCATCATGACCGACAATACCTTTTCCTATCCCATGACCCAAGAAGGGACCTTTAATGTTTCCCTTACCGTTGGCAATATCAGTACGGGCTGTGAGGTAACCGCAGAAGACTCCATTATCGTCTTGCCTGTGGTAGCTGATTTTAGCGTCGACACAAATCAAGGTTGCGTTCCCCTTAGGGTGAACTACACCAATGAATCTACCAATGCAATTAATAGCTGGTGGTACTTGGGTATTGGGGATACGATCCTTAGTCAAAACGCCTCTAAGACTTACGTAGATTCAGGTTTTTACAGCATCAATCTTATCGTGCAAAACAAACTAAACTGTTTTGACACGGTTTATAGGCCTAGTTATATCAGGGCTCATGATATTTATGCGGACTATATCACCACCACGCCCACAGCAGGATGTTTGCCACTAAGCGTAGATTTTGAAGACCGATCTGGCAGTACTAGTAATATCGTAAGCTGGTTTTGGGAGTTTGGCGATGGGGCAAGCTCCAACATCCCTAATCCAACGCATGTGTTTGATAGCGCCGGATACTTTACCGTCAGACTTACAGTAACCGATATCAACGGCTGTACCCATACCGTAGAACGAGAGGATGATATATTTGCCAGTCAACCCATTGCAGATTTTGCCGTCAATCCATCGGTAAATTGCCCGGATATCAATAGCACTTTCGTCACCCTCTCTGAAGGTTATGGTCTCTCATACCTATGGAGTATGGGAGATGGCACAACCTCTTTACTAGCCAATACCCTGCACGCCTATGCCGATACGGGCTATTATGATGTGAGTCTCTTGGTGACAGATGTCAATGGCTGTAAAGACTCTATTACGAAGGTCAATCATGTGGAAATCAGGGAGCTGAGAGCCTTGAT
>JBCAWW010001306.1:0-1693 GCA_038534415.1 Bacteroidota bacterium
GTAAGAAACTAACTTCTCCTTGCTGCTTGTTACGACCTAGGCTGAGGTTTTGGGTTTGTAATACCTTGCTTTTATTACGGATCGTAACCTTTAGACGCGCTTGATCAAAGCCATTGCTGGCGACCTTGACCCTGATAGGCATCTCATTGTTGAGGTAGGCAATTTCATTGAACAATACCTCTTTGATCTGGATATCCTTTTGTTCGGTAGTATCTCCTAGGAGAACGCTAAAAACGGGTTGCTTGATACCGTCCAAAGCGTAGAGTGGATTGATGCCAGCGGTGGTGATTCCATCACTCAGCAAGACTATCGCCTCCAAATTTTGGTTTTGATAACGCCTTTGAATGTTTTTGAGCGCTTGGGAAATATTCGTTCCGGTAGCCTCAAAATTGAGCGAATCTACGCTTTCTAGGGGTTCAAGCGTTCGCGAAAAGCGATAAGTATCTACGGTGTACTCCTCTTCGGAGAACGCACCCAAGAAGCTTTGCAAGGCTTGAGGATACTGTTCACGCACATAGTTTGAATCTTTCTGGACCACCAAACTCTCCGAGTCATCTTGCAATACTGCGATGATAGGAGCAAACTGGATCCGATTGAGGCTGTTGAGCAATGGCTCAAGCAACAAAAGACCCAAGACGCTCAGCACGATAAAGCGAAAAATGCTCAATACAATGCGTGGAGCGCGTGGCAAGAGGTCCTTGGTACGCTGATACATCAGCCAAGTCAGCCCTCCCGCCAAAGGCAGGATGAGCAGCAAATACCAAAGGGAGTAAGTGAACGAAAGATTCATAGATAATTTATGCCATCACCATACCACCGTCTACATTAAAGACTTGGCCAGTGATGTAAGTCGACTTATCAGAGCCCAAAAAGACACAAAGATCAGCCACATCTTCTACTTCACCTGCGCGCTGAAGTGGGATATTTTTGAGCCAAACTTCCAATTCTTTTTCAGGGAGCTCTGCGGTCATTTCAGTACGAATAAAGCCTGGAGCAACGACATTGGCGCGAATACCGCGGGAACCAATTTCGCGAGCCACAGACTTAGTAAAACCAATAATACCTGCTTTTGAAGCTGCATAGTTCGCCTGACCTGCGTTGCCTTGAAGGCCAACTACAGAACTAATGTTGATAAACGAACCTTTACGAGCTTTGAGCATATTGCGTAAAACCGCCTTGGTGGTAAAGAAACAGCTATTGAGATTGGTCTGAATCACATTAGACCACTGCTCCTCACTCATCCGTAGCAGCAAAGTATCCTTGGTTATACCTGCGTTGTTGATGACTACGTCTAATTTACCGAAGCGTTCGTATATGGTTTTGACTAGTTCTTGCGTTTGTTCAAAATTAGCAGCATCGACTTGATAACCAGCCGCATCTACGCCTAAGGCCTTCAATTCAGTTTCGAGGCTTTCAGCATGCTGCACCGAAGAGCGATAAGTAAAAGCTACGTCTGCTCCTTCAGCTGCATATTTGAGTGCGATTGCACGACCAATACCACGGGTAGCGCCGGTGATCAATGCGGTTTTTCCTTCAAGTAGTTTCATGTCTAGGGTAATCGTTCGTAATAAGGAGAAAGTACAGCGGATAAAGACTGCTTGCTCCAAATGGAAGCCAAAATGTCTTTGTTGAGCCTACTTCCATCTGTTTACTATCAAAAAGCTTCCCATAGGGGAAACGGCCCCAAATATAC
>JBCAWW010001307.1:0-1691 GCA_038534415.1 Bacteroidota bacterium
TTTGCCGTACCCGAAAAATTTAAATTTGTGAAGAGAAATGAGTCAGTTAGGCAAATGATTTCATCTATAAATATCGCTTATCTGACCTTCAAAAATCCGATTCTTTAACCATTTCCAGCTACCGAATCGCCAATTGGCAAGGCAAAATTCTTGCTCTTTGCGATTCCGCCCCTTATGTACGTGTATTCAATCCGATACAAGGGTGGAGCAATATGCTACAATTGGATAGCAATAAGGTCCCAAATCGGCCTCAGGAGGTGATTACGGACGGAGATACTGCCTATCTCATGTACTCACAATCTCTACAAATCATCAGTCTCAGTCAGGCCGATACCCTTGGGAGCGTCTCTACTCCTCACCCCTTTCCCGCTGTCGGTTACAATACAAGTATCAGCCAAGATGCCACCCACTTATATATAGGAGTAGACTATGCCACGGGTGCAATTCGCACTTCCTTACTCAGGGTAGCGAAGGCTGATCTACAGGTGGAGACGGCCTATCACAAAGAATTTAGAGGTTTTTTTTCTTCCCCTGTCCCTTACCAAGACAAAGTGTTTGTTTATACATATAGTGACTACTACTCCCTTCCAGAGGATAGTTTGTATGAGTTTATCCACGTTTTGACCGAGACAGTTTTGACGGCAGACACTAGTAGTGAGCAGATTTTTATTTGGGATGTGCTCAATCAGCGACTCAGTCTTGAGTACCAAGGGCAGCGTTCCAATGGAATTGGGCTCCCCCAACAACCTAGCAAGGCGATCTGGCGAGCCGAAACACAAAGCGTAGCCCTGGAGCCAGCCCTAAGCTTTGATTTTGTAGTCTATCCAAACCCTAGCTCAGAACGCTTGCAAATTAGCCTGCCTCCCTATGTTGGGGTCCTACATTTGACTTTGGTTGATTTGTCTGGCCGGCTCCTCGCCGAACGAGAAGTCAAGCATCAGCAAATGATTAGTTGGGCATTGGCAGCAGATTGTCCGACGCACTTTATCCTCAGAGTAAGTACAGAGGATGGGCGTTCTGCGAGCAGAATCATACAAAAAAGGGGAAACTAGGAATTACGACCTAAGACCTGATAAACTTGAATCTTATCACGTTTGCCTTTGACCTCGATAGGATCCCAAGCATCGACTTGGACGTGATTGGCCACTTTGGCGTAGACACTTTGACTAATCAAGATTGAATTAGGGGCGTCCTTGGTGAGGGTTTCAATACGCTTGCCTGTATTGACGGTGTCTCCGGTAACCGAGTATGATATCTTGTCTTCAGAGCCGAGATTACCCGCTACGACCAAGCCAGAATTGATCCCAATCCCGATTTCAATCTCATGGCCCATTTTTTCGCGGTAACGCTCATTGAGAATTTCACACTTCTTGAGCATTTCAAGCGCGCATAAGACGGCCTTGATTTCATGATCTGTAGTGGCGATAGGCGCCCCAAAACCCGCAAAGACTTCATCCCCAACAAACTGATTGACGGTACCTTGGTAGCGCTTTACGACCTCAGTCATCTCGGCATAATAGTCATTGAGAAAGGTTACGACCTCACGAGGAGAAAGCATCTCGCTCATATTGGTAAAGCGGCGGATATCACAAAAGAGGACCGTCATCTCCTGCATTTCACCCGCAAAGATCGAGGTATCGTTTCCTGAAAGGGTGCGCTCCACTACAGTCTCGGGCACATACTTCATAAAA
>JBCAWW010001308.1:0-1691 GCA_038534415.1 Bacteroidota bacterium
CCACAAGCAACTTCAGTTTTTATGCTTATCCTCTTTATTTATCCTGTTTGTCGGCTGCAAAGGCGGAGAAGTACCCACTTGGGAAGAGGATTTTAAGCTGAGCATTATGTCCTTTAATCTCAGGTTTGATACGGAGGAAGATGGAGACAATAAATGGGACAATCGTAAAGAAGCTTGCTTGAGTATGCTCGGAGAAAGCAACCCCAGCATTTTTGGGATACAAGAAGGATTGCAATCGCAGGTCTCCTTTTTGGATGAAAATCTGCCTGACTACCATTATGTTGGTGTGGGGCGTGATGATGGGGAAACTGCTGGTGAGTATAGCGCTATTTATTATTTGAAAGATCGCTTTGAACTCTTAGATCAGGGCAATTTTTGGCTAAGCGAAAGCCCTGATGTACCCTCTTTAGGTTGGGACGCCAACAACATCCGGATTGTGAGTTGGGCTGCCCTACAAGACCGAGAGCACAACAAAACGCTCTACGTTTTTAATACCCACTTTGACCACAAGGGGAAAACTGCTCGGGAAGAATCGGCTAAGCTCATCATTGAAAAAGTAAAGGAGATTGCCACCGCTGAGGCTGCAGTCTATTTGATTGGCGATTTTAATGTATTAGCGGGCAATTCGGTATTGGAGCCTATTTTGGATGAATATGATGATGCTAGGCAATATGCAGGACGGGGCGAGGCCAAATCATACAATGGCTGGGGGCGCTGGTACCTAAACCGGGATATCGATTTTATCTTTTTCAAAAATGTGGAGGGGCTTTCCTTTCAGACCATTTCTGCTGACTATGGCGTGCCCTATCTTTCTGACCATTATCCAATCATCGGCTATTTCAAATACTGAGTTAGCCGAGGAGACGCAGTTTGGCTTGTCTCCAATTTTGCTAGAGGATCAATTTGACTTTTGGGTGAGTATTTGCTCAGTTTCGGCCATGCCGAACGCTTCTCTGTGTTCTCTGAGACGATTTCTTACCCAATTTTCGGCTGAGGAGCGTAAGCGTTCGCCTTCGGTGTCTCTCATCACAGGCCCTATGGTCATGCGGACATAGGTTTTGCGTTTGCGAAAACACTGCAAAAAGTGCGGAATAAATGTATCTGATCCTACCCAAGAATCATTTATCTCTCCATATTCTAAGGCTACTGGCACTACTGGAATATTGCCCTCCGCTGCGCGATAAAACATACCTGGGCGAAATTCTTTGAGATCGGGCGCTTTGGTGGTAGTGCCTTCTGGATAGACCACCACGCTAAAGCCTTGGGCCAATCGTTTGCTGATCGCTTCTCGCGTTTCTCTACGGCTTTTTGCGCTGTCTCTTTGTACCCAGATAGTTCTTGCAGCCTGCGCCCCTTGACCGATAATCGGCCAGCTTTTGACCTCTGCCTTCGCTACATATACTGTAGTGAAAAAAGGGGGGAGCAAAGCGATATCGATATAAGAACGGTGGTTGGGCACCAACAAAACTTCTTCATTTGGTAGTTCTCCAAATACTTCGACCTCGATGCCTAGCATCTTTTTGACAATTATCGACCAATTTTTAAGGGAGCTGTGAAAGGCATCCAGACGCTTTGGGAAAAGCAAATTCCTGCTAAAAGCCTCGATCACATAGTAGGAGCAAAGAAAAATAAAACCGATAAAGCGGACGATGGCGCGTAGGTATCCTAACATCCTACTAACTAGCACTTTG
>JBCAWW010001309.1:0-1691 GCA_038534415.1 Bacteroidota bacterium
TTTGCGTTTAGTGCGATGGCGATTTGGGCAGTGGACCATTGAAGACTATAAAGTAGGGGAGGTAAGAAAGTGGAACCGTTAGTTCTTCTTGAAATCAGCGTTGGCATTGAAATGGATTATTCCGATTTTAGAAATGCATAAAACGCGCCCCATTTTTTGTAATGCAGCCATTTTACAAGTATTTATTTCAGAAAGGCAATTCCCAATCATATCTGCTTTGGGGCTTGTTGTGGGGGATTTTTGTGCTTTTGGTCTTCTTTTTAAGCGGCTTTAGTTGGAGTAGTCTTGCGATTTGCCTGCTAGGCTCTTTGCCATTTGCCAAATTGATTCACTCCCAATTCCAATCTCAATCTGCTCATACTCCGCTTCGCTTTAGCCTCCTTAATGAAATTCAAGCCGATGTCGTCGTGTTAGATAACAAAGGCAAAATCGTTTTTGTCAATGATTTTGCCGTTCCCAAACATATCAATCGAGAGCTACCCATAGGTAAATCCCTACTTGAGTACGGCCAAGCCGTTGGACGACCCTTGATCGTTTCCCAGATGAGAGAAGAAGCGATTCGGATTGCCATAGAGTCCGGCAAAGAGTTTGAATGGGAAGAATCTGTCGAAGACAAGGACAAAGTGCGAGACTACATTAGAAGGATTACCCCCATCTACGAAAACGATCGCCTTTCCAATTTGATTGTCTATGGTCTCGAAATAAGCGATCGGAAAACTGCTGAAAAAGAGGCGGAAAGACGGGCCGCTATTCAAAGGACCATCAATTACTTTTCAACTTCACTATTCAAACTCAATAGCGAGGAAGATATCTTATGGGATATCGCCAAAAATTGTATACGCGAGCTTGAGTTTGTTGATGCTGTGATTTATACCCTAGACCGGGAACGCCAAGTCTTGGTACAAAGAGCCGCTTATGGCAATAAAGAAGAGGGAGAGTTTGCGATCTATGAACCCATTGAAATCCCTTTTGGTAAGGGCATCGTAGGCAATGTCGCCTTAAGTGGGCAAGCTGAATTGATCAGCGATACCTCTCAAGATGACCGCTATATCTTGGATGACGAAGCGCGCTTATCAGAGTTAGCCGTTCCTATTACCGGACCCAATGGTGTGCTGGGAGTGATTGACTCAGAGCATCCCGAAAGAAACTTCTTCACCGATGAACATCTTTCGATCCTCACCATAATTGCCAATATCGCAGCCAATAAAATTGTGAGAGCCAGAGTGGTAGAAGCACTCGAACAAGCAAAGGAAAAAGCAGAAAAAGCCACTCAGGCAAAGTCGAGTTTCCTCTCTTCGATGAGCCATGAAATTCGCACACCCCTAAACGCGGTCATTGGACTTTCCCATCTTCTCAATGATGAGGTCGCGGAGCCCCAACATAAAGAATCTTTGCGCACGCTATTGAGCTCCGCTGAGCACCTACTCGCACTGATCAACGATATTCTTGACTTCTCTAAGATAGAAGAAGGAAAACTCCTGCTCAATAAAACCTCCTTTGCTCTCACCCCCTTGCTTGACGAATTGGTGAACCCTTTTCGCTTTTTAGCAGAAGAGAAACGCTTGAAATTTATGGTTCAGAAGCCAACGCAAAAGATCCCTAAACTTCTCGGCGATGATACTCGTTTGAAACAGATTCTTACCAATCTCATAGGCAATGCCCTAAAATTTACTACTCACCTGAGTAGTAAA
>JBCAWW010001310.1:0-1689 GCA_038534415.1 Bacteroidota bacterium
GATATATATGGAAGATTCGTCGGTCCCAAGTTGTTCCTTTACCCTAAATGTAAATGTGCCAACTCCTATTCCATTGGTGGGAAGCGTTCTCGACGAGACTAATATCAACTGTTTCGGGGGGCTAGATGGGCAAATTACCCTCACTGCCAATGGCGGTACAGCACCTTATCAATATGGTTTAGCCAATACCACCTTTACCAGTGATAGTGTGATTGTGGGCTTGGCTGCGGGGGCTTATAATCTAGTGATTCAAGATGCTAATGCTTGTTTAGATACGGTAAGTTCTACTTTAACAGAGCCTACCTTACTGGATATTCAAGGCTTTGCCGATTCTACAGCTTGTTTTGGAGATGCCAATGGTAGTATCAGTGTGATCGCCTCCGGCGGAACGCTTCCCTATGAGTATAGCTTTGAAGGAGGGCCCTTTGTCATAGACACTAGCTTCCTGAATCTGAGCGCTGGCACTTACCAAGTTATTGTAAGGGATCGACAAGGCTGCTTGGACTCAGTTTCTATCCAAGTGTTTGAACCCAATCCACTTGAGGTGTCTATCTCCAATATATCAGACATTGCCTGCTTTGGTGATTCTACGGGCCAAATTACGGCCTTAGGTAGTGGAGGCTCCCTGCCTTATAGCTATCGTATGCCTCCCGGCAGTTTTGATGTCAACAATGCCTTTGTTGGTCTCCCTGCGGGGAACTATCAAATCCAGATCAGAGATGTAAATGGTTGTGTAGCGGCTGTTGACACTGCTTTGACCGAACCCGATTTGATCACAGGTAGCATTTCGACAGAAAATATCAGTTGCTTTGGCGCCGATGATGGGCAAGCCGAGATGCAAGTACAAGGAGGAGTAGGAAACTTTACCTATGCTTGGAGTGATAATGGCCCTGCCACGGCAGTAAGAGGCGGTTTAGGCCCTGGTGCTTTTTGGGCAGAAGCCACTGATGCCAACGGTTGTTTGATCACCTTCCTCGGAGAGATCATCGAACCTGACTCCATGGGCTTTGACTCTACCGATGTAGTAGATGTGAGTTGTTTTGGCGAAAGCACAGGTGAAGTACTCGTCTCCGTGAGTGGAGGGATCTTGCCTTACACCTTTGATTGGTCCAATGGGGGCACTGATTCGGCTCAGATTGGATTACCCGCCGATACCTACTTCATCACCGTAAGTGATAGCAATGGCTGTGAAATACTCGATACTCTCGAAATTACTGAGCCTCCTTTGTTGGAGTTAACCGAATTTACCGCCACCGACGCTTTTTGCGATTGGGACAATGGCGAATTGACGATTACAATCGTTGGGGGAACCCCACCTTATTTATATGAGTGGGTCGATTTCCCTGGCCTCAATACCAATGAACTCTTTGCACTTAATGGGGGAGATAGTATTGCCCCTTACCAAGTGAGAGTAGTTGATAGCTTAGGCTGTGAGTTGACAGATGCCTTTAGCGTGGGCCGCGAGCCAGCACCAATTGCGGCTTTTGAGACGGCTCCCTTCATCGTGGATACCTTATTGTTGACCAATGACCCGATCTCCTTTATCAATCAGTCCCAGTATGCCTTGAGTTACTTCTGGCAATTTGGTGATGGTAGCTTGAGTGAGTTGATCAATCCGAGTCATGTGTTTAGCGAAACAGGGAGCTTTTCTACTCAGCTGATCGCCTACGACGAACGCTTCCTCTGCCC
>JBCAWW010001311.1:0-1688 GCA_038534415.1 Bacteroidota bacterium
ATATCGCTCAGATCTATAAAATCGGTCAGTCGCAACAAACGAGAGATTTGGTGATCAATGGCTATCAAGACAATGGAACTGCGATTTATGATCAAGGATTTTGGCGTACAGAAATTGGGGGGGATGGTATGGAATGTATCATTGACTACTCTGATGACAATGTGATGTATGGCGCGCTTTATTATGGAGACATCAGAAGGTCCACCAATCGAGGAGTAACTTTTGGCGGGATAACGGCTAGTATACCAGAGTCAGGTGCTTGGATAACGCCTTATAAACTGCATCCTAGCAATCCTGATACGATGTTTGTGGGGATGGAAAATATGTGGAGAGCCTTTGATGTGAAATCCGCTGGCACGCCTACTTGGACACAAATCAGCTCTTTTACAGGTTCTACCATAAGAGATATCGCGATTTCTCGCTCCAATCCTGATGTGGTTTACATCGCCCGATCTGGTACCAATCGTTTTTATAAGTCTACAAATGCAAACGCTGCCTCTCCAACTTGGACCAATTTGACGGCTAATCTACCCGTCGCTTCGCGTCCTAAGGATATTGAAATCCATCCAAGCAATCCCGATATCTTATGGGTCGCAATCAATAATGATATCTATGAATCTAACGATGGGGGACTCAGTTGGACCAACTTCTCCGGTACTTTGCCCAATCTTTCGCTCAATACGATTGTCTATGACCGTTTAAGTACAAATGAAGCCATGTATGTCGGCATGGATGTAGGCGTATATTATCGCGACAATAGCATGACCGATTGGCAATTGTTTGCAAATGATTTGCCCAACGTTGAGATTTTTGAACTAGAAATTTATTACGATCCTGATTGTCGTGGATTTGATATGCTGAGAGCAGCCACCTATGGCCGTGGGCTATGGGAATCAGATCTGAAAGATCCTGGCAATGTCGCACCAGCGGTTTGCTTTGAATTGACGACAGCAGAAGCTTGTATTGGACAAACGGTATTGTTGACTGATTTTTCGAGTTATACACCAACTGCTTGGACGTGGTCGATCACCCCGGCTACTCATACTTTTGTCAATACTACGAATGCCAATTCTCAAAATCCTGAAGTGACATTCAATGCAGCGGGTACTTATACCGTGAGACTTGATGCCAGTAACGCTTTCGGGAGCGATAATCGCACTATCACCAACGTCATTACTGTGGTCGGTAATCCAGTGGGCTTACCGCTTTCTGAGGACTTTGAGACTGGTACGAACTGTGCTACAGCGGCCGATTGCGCTGCGACAAATTGTGCTTTGCCAAATGGTTGGACCAACTATGCCAATGGCACGGAAGATGATATTGATTGGCGAATTGACAATGGCGGCACTCCCTCCAATAATACGGGACCAGCGGTAGATGCGAATCCTGGCAATGCGGCCGGTGCCTATGTTTACTTAGAAGCTTCTTCCTGCTATGGACGGATGGCCATTTTGGAGAGTCCTTGTATAGACTTGACAAGTGCTGCCGCCGCAGAGTTAAGCTTTTCTTATCATATGTACGGAATCGAAATGGGCCGTTTGCACGTCGATGTCCAAGAAAATGGTGATTGGATCAATGATGTGATTACACCGATTTCTGGCGATCAGGGAAATATTTGGCAAAACTTTACGGTACCTCTTTCTGCTTACAGCGGACAAGTTATCAAGGTTCGTTTTAGAGGAATCACT
>JBCAWW010001312.1:0-1685 GCA_038534415.1 Bacteroidota bacterium
TAAATTCATTTTGAATCATATTGTTGGACAGAAAATCGAACGCACCCCAGATTTTATCAATGGGTTCAGTCTTTTCACTCAAATAAGTTTCAAATGCACTAAACCAGTTTTCACGGGAATTTTGGAGGTATGCCAAAGCAAGTTTTTCCTTAGAACCAAAGTGCTGATACAAGCTTGCACGGGCAACTTTTGATTCTGAGAGAATTTGATTAATCCCAGTTGCATTAAATCCTTGGGAATAAAACAATCTTTCCGCTGTCTCAATTAATCTCTCTCTGGGTCTGGTTTCGCTCTTCATGCTTCAAATATAATTAAATAAACAGAACGTTCTGTCTATTTTTGGAAATTATTTATAAAATCCTCCATAACAGGCACTATCATCCATAAGCCAACAGAGCTATTGGCAAAGACTAGTGCAAAAAGCTGCTAGTCTCGATCCCGAAATCGGGCGTCAAGCTAAGGGCTTTTGCTTCGCAGAACGCTTATTTTTGAAGGCGCAAAATGTTGCGCCGCTAGTTCGAATCTCCTTGTGGGTGAATCCCGCAATCAGGATCGGGAGGTTCGCGGCGGACTTGATTTTTTGGTTCTTTGGGTCCAAGCCAAAGAACAGTTACTCAAGAAGGTAGTCAATCCATCCACCTAGCCCTAACCCAATCTTTTTGCTCCCTCTCCGACAAAAATGTCCAAGCCACGATTCTTGTACTTTTATTACCGGTACTCATGGGGATCGTTTTTACGTCTTTGGCGGCTACTTTTTGCAGTGTTTTATGGATCCCGTTTAGGTTCGATTCCTTTGAGACGAGGCAGCTAAACCAAAAGCAATTATTAGCAAAATGCTTGCTCTCATAGATCATGTTTTGTAGGAAGCGTTTTTCTCCCCCTTTATAGATCAGCTCATGCTGTGTACCACTAAAATTGAGTGTTGCTTTGCCGACCTTCTTGCCCGATAGGTTTTTGATTTTCCGCCGTGTACCTTTTTGAGCCTCCTCGATAGAGGCATGAAAGGGTGGGTTGCAAATTGTAAGATCAAATTTCTCCCTTGGATCAACGATCCCCTGAAAAATAGCGTTCGGCGAAGCCTGTAAACGAAAATCGATCCTCCCCTCTAAGGAAGCATTTGCCTGTACGATCTCCTTGGCCGCGGCTATCGAACTTGCGTCTATGTCCGATCCGCGAAATTGCCAGCCATACTCTGTCTGCCCGATGATAGGATAAATACAACTGGCCCCAACCCCAATATCCAAGCAATAGATTTGCTGGCCCGTGGGGATATTACCCCCATTGCTTGCGGCTAACAAATCTGCCACATAGTGAATATAGTCTGCTCTACCCGGTATCGGTGGGCAGAGTTTTTCTGGGGGGAAATCCCAATTGGCTATTCCATAATAATGCTTAAGTAATGCCTGATTTAGACATCTCACGGCCTTTGGATTGGCAAAGTCTACTGACTCCAAACCATGCTTATTGAGCTTGACAAAAGCTTGTAATGCCGGTACTGCCTTCATTAATGCTGGTAAGTCATACCGCTCGCGATTTTTGTTGCGTGGATGTAGTTTGGGTTTTTGTGACTTTGGATTAGCTCGAGACATGCAGGCAAAATGGATTTATGAGGTTTGTTGATACTATTTATGTTTCTCTACAAAATTACGCACTGCCTCTGTAAATAATGCTGGTTCATTTGCCAT
>JBCAWW010001313.1:0-1682 GCA_038534415.1 Bacteroidota bacterium
GTTAGAATGAAGGATTTTTATATCCCTCACGACCGCAATTTCGGCATTTTATTCGAGATTTCGGAAAAAGGAACAATTCAATATATAAAATAAGAGTGGGTTGGTGAAGTAAGCTAGGCCTTGTAAATTGCAGCTCCTTTATTTTCAGTGGCAAGTCTTTTATGAGTTTTATTGAAGAATTACGTTGGCGAGGTCTTATCCATGACCTGATTCCTGGAACCGAAGAATACCTAAACGAGCATAAGGTCTCTGGCTATCTGGGGGTTGACCCTACCGGCAACTCTATGCATATTGGCAATATGGTGCCCGTCATGATGATGGTGCATTTGCAACGTCATGGCCATCATCCTGTTTTGTTGGTCGGTGGGGCTACCGCTCGAGTAGGGGATCCGTCTGGCAAAGATGCCGAACGTCCGCTTATGAGCTCGGAGCAAGTTGATGCCAATGCAGCTGCCATCCGTGATCAATTGGCCCGATTCATGGATTTTGATACCCCAGAAAATCCGGCACGAATGGTCAATAACTATGACTGGTTTCAAAGCATTGGTTTCCTTGAGTTCTTGCGAGATGTCGGTAAGCATATCACCATCAGCTATATGATGGGCAAAGAATCTGTAAAAAAGCGCATCGCGAGTGATTCGGGCTTGTCCTACACAGAGTTTGCTTACCAGCTTTTACAAGGCTATGATTTTTTACATCTCTACGAAAACGAAGGCGTCAAACTACAGGTTGGTGGTTCTGACCAATGGGGCAATATCACCACGGGAACGGAGCTTATTCGCCGTAAACTAAGCCACGAAGAGAAGGCCTTTGCCGTAGTTTGTCCACTCCTAACTGGGGCAACTGGCGCCAAACTAGGTAAAACTGCGGGTGGCAAAAACGTATGGCTAGATCCAGAGCGTACTACTCCGTACGAGTTCTACCAGTATTGGGTAAGCTTGTCTGATGAGGACATGATCAAGTGTGCCAAAATCTTCTCCCTCAAAGATCGTGAAACTTTGGAAGGGATGATTGCCGCTCATGCCGAAGATCCAGGACATCGCCAACTACACTATCAATTAGCCGAAGAACTTACTGAGCGCCTCCATGGGCCAGAAGGACTAGAAAATGCTAAATTGATGACCGACTTCTTCTTTGGTCGCATCAAAAGCAAAGAGGCCCTACAAAAACTCAATGCTAAGCAATGGGCAGAAGTCGCCAAAGCCTCAGACCTCAAAACCCTAAGTAAAGCAGACATTGCGGAGGGGATCGGAGTATTGACTTTGCTGACTCAAATTGGAGCGACTTCGTCGAACGGTGAGGCTCGTCGGGCTATCGAAAAAGATAAATCGGTAAAGGTCAATATGGAAGGAGTAAGCGATAGTAATGCCACTATCCAGTCTTCAGACCTCTTTTTTGATCGTTACCTATTTTTACAGAAAGGAAAGAAGAATAAATTCATCATAGAAATAAGTGAATAAACCTTGCAATTGAAGAGACATATCCTTGGCCTGCTACTTTGGGTTCCATTGATCGCAATGGGACAAGAGGTGGAAATTTCCCGCTTCGTCCCCGGCAACGGCAGTCATTATATCGATCTCTTCAATCCATCTGTGCAAGAGGAACTCTCGCTAGAAGGTTATTTGCTGGTGACGCGTGAGTATGCGATTCAGTTTCCGGCCAATCTTAAGATTAGCCCACTG
>JBCAWW010001314.1:0-1674 GCA_038534415.1 Bacteroidota bacterium
AAATGAAATATGTTTTTGGACATACAATAGTAGCAGTTAGAAAGTAGTGTTAGGAATTAGCAGAATATAAGCGGCATTAGTAGGATGCACATTCTGGCTTATTCATTTATATATATATGAATTTAAGAAATATTTTCCTTTTCTTTCCACACTAACGCACTTGCGCCCAAAATGGCGGCCTCACTTCCCGGAAGTTTTGAAGGAATAAATTTGACCTTGTCCTTGAAGATAGGCAACAAGTCGGCTTCCATATATCGTTGAGTCGGCTCAAGTATCCATTTTCCGGCACGTGCTACCCCCCCAAACATAAAAATCGCCTCTGGACTCGTAATCGCAACTACATTGGCCAAGGCCTCGCCCAATACCTTCCCAGTATAGTCAAAGGCGCGCTGTGCAATAGGGTCCCCCGCTTCCGCAGCTTCAAAAATATGCTTCGGGGTCAAATCTTCCGGCAACACATGTCTCAAGGAAGTATCTCCATCTGAGGCCGCTAACTCTTCTTGCACCGTCAATACCACCCCTCTCGCTGCTGCGTAAGTTTCGACACAACCTCTCCTGCCACAAGTGCAAAGTCTCCCCCCACGGACTGCATTAACATGTCCAAACTCACCGGCAAAGCCATCATGGCCATAGATCAAATCACCATTGACAACAAAGCCACTGCCCACTCCGGTTCCAAGGGTAACCATGATAAAATTTTTCATGCCCTTGGCCGCACCATACATCATTTCTCCTATCGCAGCAGCATTGGCGTCATTGGTGAGCGTTACCTTGGCTTTAAATTGAGCCTCAAAAAGATCAGCTAAAGGAATAACCCCTTTCCAACGCAAATTGGGTGCATTTTCAATTTTACCAGTAAAATAGTTTGCATTAGGTGCACCAATACCAATACCTGTAATCTTTACTTCCTGCCCTAAGTCTGCGATGAGGGCCTTAACGGCATTAGAAACAGAAAGTACATATTCTTCGACTGACTCAAACTGTCGGGTAGAGATAGAGTGCTTGGCCAACACATTTCCTTCTCTATCCACTAGACCATATTTTGTATTAGTCCCTCCAATATCAATTCCGATAGCAATGGGTGTCATTTTAGTAGGCGTATGCTTTTTTGATTATGTGAATGATTGATTTTAGGAAGTTTTCAGCAAGCCGCTTAGGCTTTAACTTTATCTTTCCCAATGTTAGCTCCTTTGAGGCCGTAAAATACCAAGTACAGATAACAAAAGATGGGTACTATCATAGAAAATTGTAAATCTCCCGTGCTATCCGCAACCGCACCTTGAATCAGGGGTACTAAAGCTCCTCCTAAGATCATCATGACCAAAACAGAAGAAGCTTGACTGGTATATTTCCCTAGCCCTTCGATCGCTAGCGTAAAGATATTGGACCACATGATTGAGTTAAACAATCCCATGCCGATTATCGTCCACATCGCAATGGAGCCCGTACTATTGATCGCGATAAGGAGTAGTAAGACATTAATCCCTGCAAAGACTCCTAAGGTTCTCGCTGGCAGCGAACGCCCAATCATAAAGCCCAGCAGATTGAGTCCGACAAAAATCAAGAAAGGTAGCATCTCTGCCAGCGTCAGCGTATCTCCACTTTTTTTGTAGGCAGCAAAGAAAACGACAATGAAAATGCCTAAAGCAATCAGCACCATCTTCAAAATCAATT
>JBCAWW010001315.1:0-1667 GCA_038534415.1 Bacteroidota bacterium
GAAGGCTCTTTTAACGTTTATGCTCATTGGCTCAATATTCTTTCGCTTGATTTTTATTTTTGATTCATGTTGAAATTAGGTTTTTGGGGTTCTGTAAATATTTACGACTATTCATTGATACATCAATCTTTTGGGCAAAAAAATTATCCCGCGTCCATCTTATTATCAAAGTTTTGATAGATCCGCTTCATCAGGCGTTTGACAGTTTCGGCCTCTTCTCCGCTTAGTCCTTCTAAGCCCACCGCTCTGACGCCTTGGATCAAGGGGATGAGTTGATTGACCAGTTTTTCGCCTTTTGGGGTCAGGTAGACTTCATTGGTTCTTTTGTCATCCGGCCTCGCCGAACGCTTAACCAGTTCTTTGCGAAGCAAGATTTGCACAATCCGTAGGATGGCCGCCGGGTCTTTAAAAGTCGCCTGCGCCAATTCTACCTGACTCAAGCCGGGCTGCTCCCCTATCTGTTTGAGCAGCACCCACTGATCCACGGTGATATCAATTCCTGCTTCCTTAATCACCTTTTTGGAGTAATCCTTGGAGCGGCTATGCGCCCGGTGTATCCAAAAGTAGATGACGTCTTGTAGTTTTTTATCTTGCACGGCACAAAACTATTGATATATCAATTAATTTGCAAACATCATCGAAAGATATTGAACAAAAAAGCTGAATGCTCAAATTTCGTCCCCGCCTTTGGCGAGGGGATTTCGCTTCGCTTCCCAAACAGTCGGGGTTTCGCTGCGCTCAACAGGGTAAAAGGGTAAGTCCTGACCCGATAGCTATCGGGGGTACCGGGAAAGACGCAGACCGAAAGAATTGAAACGGACAGTAGGAAGGAGGTGGGAGTAGAATCGATAGGAGATCCGGAGGAAATCATCATCGACGAACCACGAGCCTCCACGAACCACTTTATAATCACCTGCGGTGGGACCAGTTGGATTTAAACTATCCTTGCGTTCCATACAGTGGCGATAATAATCCATCCTATACCAATCAGCACACCATTCAAGAACATTACCTGATAAGCCGTAAAGTCCCAAAGCATTGGGTCGCTTTAAAGCCATCACTTGACTCTCTTCATAACTATTACTTGAAAACCAAGCCACCTCATAGGCATGATCCGAACCCGCATAGCGGGTCCCTTCGGCATATTTGCCCCCGCTGGCAGCGTACTCCCACTCTGCTTCGTTGGGCAGTCGATAGGCCGCAGGACTTTCGGGATCAATTTTTAGGGTTTGATTAAGTTTGACAATAAAGGTCTGACAATTTTCCCAAGAGACTTGCTCTATGGGGCGATCTAAATGTTGAAATTTAGCGGGATTGTTTTGCATGATCGCTTGCCAAACGCCCTGCGATACCACATAGCGCCCCAGGTAAAAATCATCTAATTGGACAGGATGAACGGGTTTTTCTCGCTCACGTCCTTCCTCACTCCCCATCATGAATGGATTATCCTGAGAGTTGCCTTCCACCAGAACCATTGGGAAGCAGGTGCCATCGGGCAAGGTTTCTAGATAGGAGTTGGGTCTAGGCATTGAGGCGCGCTTTGATCGTTTGCTTGATAAGGGCAAAGTCGTCTTGGGATAAAAGGTTTAAGTTACTAGCGTGAATATCAGCTAGCCAATCTGATAAATGTCCAAAATTTATGATTGATTTGGGACAGGGAAATCAAG
>JBCAWW010001316.1:0-1666 GCA_038534415.1 Bacteroidota bacterium
ATGAGGAGTCGACTCCATTTTCCCAAATTGTCCAAGAAGGATGGCTTAGCTGGTAGTTCGACGCTTAGATTTTTCATATGGATTATTATCTGGAAATGAGGGAAGAAAAAGGCCTATGATTCATCCTTATTCCCTATACTAAAGCTATTGATATAGCCGATGGGATCTTTCGCATCATAGAGTTTACCGTCAATGAAGTCAGTAGTAGTAGCTTTATAGCCATCTGTCTCAGGAAGATCGGTCGCTGGAATTATGCCTTCATCTACAAGAGCCTGAGCGGCCTGTTCCCATAGATCGGGGCGGTATATCTCCTTTATTTTGTCTCCGTACCAACTAGCTGATTTTGCTTCTGAAATTTGACCCCATCTTCTCATCTGTGTGAGAAACCAAATGCCATCAGAATAAAAAGGATATGTCGCATTGTAGCGATAAAAAACATTAAAGTCGGGCATAGAACGCTTATCGCCTTTTTCAAATTCAAAAGTTCCTGTCATGGAATTGGCAATAACAATAGAATCGGCTCCAACATAATCTGGCTGAGAAAGAATACCCACAGCAGCAGGGCGATTGCCAGGGTTATCTAACCACTTCGCAGCGCGAATTAAGGCTTTGGTGATTGCAATGGTGGTATTAGGGTATTTTTCAGCAAAGTCTTTGCGCAGTACAAACACCTTTTCTGGATTGTTTTTCCAGATGTCATAGTTAGTGGTAACAGGAACTCCTATCCCACGAAATACTGCTTGTTGATTCCAAGGTTCACCTACACAATATCCGTAGATGGTGCCGGCTTCGAGAGTGGCTGGCATTTGAGGTGGAGGCGTTACCGATAGTAGTACATCTGCATCAACTTGGCCCTGAATATTTTCTGCTGTATACATTCCCGGATGAATCCCAGCCGCTGCTAACCAATAACGAATTTCATAATTATGAGTGGATACGGGAAACACCATGCCCATTTTGAAAGGCTTTCCACTTTGGCGATAGGATTCCACTACTGGTTTCAATGCATCCGCCTTAATGGGATGTTTGGGCTTTCCGTCCTCCAGTTGAATATGAGGTTTCATTGCTCCCCAAACTTCATTTGAGACCGTAATGCCGTTTCCATTTAGGTCCATAGAAAAGGGAGTGATTAGCTCGGCCTGCCGGCCAAAACCAGCGCCGGCAGCAATCGGCTGACCGGCAAGCATATGAGATCCGTCTAATTGCCCATCGATTACTCGATCAAGTACATTTTTCCAGTTGGATTGGGCCTCAATGGTTACAAATAAGCCTTCGTCTTCAAAATAGCCTAGCTCTTTTGCGATGGCTAAAGGGGCCATATCGGTGAGTTTGATAAAGCCAAATGTTAATTGAGGCTTTTCAATTTCGAGCGCTGGAGCTGCATTAGAACTAAGCTCTTCGTCTGCTTTTTTCTCACCGCCACATGAGATAAAGAGGCTCATGCATAAAGCGGCAATTAAGATGATTTTTTTATTCAACATCACTGTGTGGATTATTTAGATAAATGTGATTTGATTAGTCTTTTTTTGTGCTAAAAAGAGTCGGCTTGAAGGTTAGCATGACCCAAGCCCAATTGTTACTAGGAGTATCACCAGGCCGTACAGCAAGCATAGTCTCTGAAGCAATAAGATGTGAGTACCCAAGGTTTAGCTTTACATCTGGTGCA
>JBCAWW010001317.1:0-1662 GCA_038534415.1 Bacteroidota bacterium
TGATTCGCTACTCTAAAAGCATCCACAATCAATTGCGAACTCCAAGCCTCATAATCATTGATAGCGGGAAATTGATCAAGCGAAAAATCGCCATATTCAGGTTGGAAAAACTGTCGGATATGTCTTTTGCTGTTCAGGCTGTCACCCTGACTTAATGCTTGTCGATATTGCTGTAGCCGTTTGCTGAGACTTTTGATATTCAGGACGATCTGATCCTGAGACTGGCGCACTCGACTGGTGTCGAGCATATAGATATCAGCTACTTGTGCGGCCGCGAGGGCTTGTTCCGCGACTAGCGTATCTGCTGCTTTAAGGACAAAAAAGTCATAGGGAGCGCTTAAGTCTTCATGTGGCCAAATTTGTCCTCCCTTGTGCTGCAAATTCAGGCGAAAGGAGCGGGGGAGGATCAAGGTCATCAGCAGCAAAAAGCCTAAAATGAGACCTATTCGCATCTGGAATTTCCTATTCCTGAGTTTTCGCCATGAAAATATGTTCAGCAGTCGGTTCATTGAGACAACTATATTGGCGATTTTACTACACAATCGCCACTTATCCGAATAAAAGTCAGTAATTTGCGCTAATGAGTGGGTAGTTTACCGTATAAACAGTAGCTGTAAGGACTTTCCGCTATAACCATGCATAAAAAGGACCATTTACTGCTTTTATTCGCCTAAGACTTCCTCCTTATAGATTATCAAAAAGGGATTTTATGATCAAGGAAAAAAATCATGGAAAAGTGGCGCATCGCTATGAAGCGCCTGACTACTATCAGCTTGATGAATTATTGACCGAAGAGCACAAACTGATTCGCACCTCCGTGCGTGATTGGCTCAACGAACACGTTTCTCCCTACATCAACGACTGGGCTCAAAACAATGAATGCCCAACGCATCTGGTCAAAGAGATGGGAGCACTCGGACTATTTGGCCCTTCTCTGCCGGAAGAGTACGGCTGCCCCGGCCTAGACGAAATCTCTTACGGCGTGATCATGCAAGAGATTGAGCGTGTCGACTCGGGGATTCGTTCTATGTGCTCGGTTCAAGGCTCATTGGTGATGTATCCGATCTACAAATACGGTAGTGAGGAACAAAAGCATAAATACCTGCCCAAGCTCGCTGCTGGTGAAATGATGGGATGCTTTGGTTTGACAGAGCCAGATCATGGTTCCAATCCAGGAGGCATGACCACTCATTATACCGATGAGGGCGATCACTATTTGCTCAATGGAGCCAAAACTTGGATTTCCAATTCTCCCTTTGCTGACATTGCTGTGGTATGGGCCAAAAACGAAGATGGTCGTATTCACGGCTTGATCGTGGAGCGCGGTATGGAAGGATTTAGTACGCCAGAAATTCACAACAAATGGTCGCTTCGCGCCTCCACTACTGGTGAGTTGGTCTTTGACAACGTCAAGATTCCTAAGGAAAATCTCCTTCCCAATATATCTGGACTCAGAGGACCATTGGGCTGTCTTGATAAAGCTCGCTATGGGATCGCTTGGGGAGCTATGGGTTCCGCCATGGATTGCTACTCTACGGCCTTGATTTATGCCAAAGAGCGTCAGCAATTTGATCGCCCGATCGGTGGATTTCAGCTTCAACAAAAAAAGCTTGCTGAAATGCTTACCGAAATCGCCAAGTAAAGAGTTGCATTTTGGTGATT
>JBCAWW010001318.1:0-1660 GCA_038534415.1 Bacteroidota bacterium
GACTGACGGGAGTAGGATCTTCAACGCCAGCACGAACGCGGGCTTTGTTTAGCTCTCCATCAGTTTGAAACAGTGGGTAAGACTCGGTGACTCGGACAGTGAGAAAGTGAGCATACTTTCCCATCGGCTTGTAAGGAATTTCAGCGTGGAAGAATTTTGGGTCGAGAGATTTGAGAAGTGACATGTGTAATAGTCCTAAAAAGTTGAATAAATTGATAGTGAAAAAGTCTGAAGCTATTCTTCGGAATCGCTGTCTTTTTGAGCTTTTTCTACCTGATTTTCCTTGTCTTGTTCTATGCGATATAAAAACTCACAAGTGTTTCGAATCAAATTGAGTTGTCGTCCGGCAAGGCGAGCGCGATCGCCCGCAAAGGCTTTCTCAAACACCTCTAAAACAAAGTAATCTGAGAACGCTAAGATAGCCTGCCTTTCAGCTTCGCGATCTGAGATGGGCGCATAGCCATCGGCCCGCTTGCCTCTGACTCTGTCCATCAGCTTAAAGATTTCAGCTGCCACTGCCGCGACCAAGGTTTCGCCAGTAAAGAAAGAAGACTCGGCTTTAAGAATCACCTCTGCTGCCAAATCAATAGGTTTAAGAACAGCGTTAGCTTTTGGGTTGTAGCGCTTATTCGCTCGGTAGAAGGTGCGGTATAGCTCGGTGAGCTTTTGAGGATGGTTCATGGGTGATCTTTGGTCTTGAATAACAAGTTGGTTTGTCGCAGAGTTATAAACAACATAGGGATCGAAGCAAGGGTAGAAGTTATACGCATAAAGCTGAACCTTGCGAATGGGAATATTGTCTTTCTTTTGCTTACGAAGCCATTGGCTAAGATAGTCGAACACGTACAGAGGGCTAGTATCTAGGTCTTTTGCGAGTTCGGTGAGTCTGCCCCAGTTGGCATCGTATCCGCCCTTTCCCTGCTTCGCATTCACATCCAAATGGATGGTATAAGCGCTGGTCAGCGCGTTTAAAGGAGAAGCATGAAGTGTGCCATCGGCAGATTCCCAACCCTCTAAGATATAGTCGAGTCGGAAGCGATCTTGACCGACTAAGGTGCGAATAGCCTGAGGCGCACTGTCTAGAAAGACAGTCTCTTCAAATTCTGCGCCGTCGGTAAAAGGAGGAACAGGCGATTCGGAGACAACCGTTTTTACATCAAGAATCATCGGTGTGGCAAAAGCCAGCCAAGACGGCATAATCCATGATTCTGTTTCGGTGGGGTCACGACCTGGCGGCAAGGCTATGAAGAAAAAGGTAAGCGGTTGGTCTTCAGGGTAGGAAAGCTTAAATGTTCTGTCTCGCTTTCTGGCTTGCTCATGGGCTTCATGATCTGACGGCAAGCTGGTTTTCTCTGCCAGTTTTTCATCGATTAAAAATGCATCGACAGATTGATACTGACTACGCTCAAAGTTGGCTGTAGACTCCTTAGAGATAAAGTGATTTCGGATTCCAGTTGTAAACCGAGTTTGAGCAATGTTGCTATAAGCTGCCTGCAAAAAACGACTGGTCTCAGGCGTGAAATAGTACGTGGGATAGAAGTACAGATAACGATATTTCCCATCTTCAAAGCGCTTTCCAGCAGCTTGAGTCTGGTTCATCAAAATCTGCCGAAGCATCATTTCTAGCGCAGCAATGCTAGAGATATTTCGCTTAGCGTTA
>JBCAWW010001319.1:0-1660 GCA_038534415.1 Bacteroidota bacterium
CTTCAAAAGTCACCCCTTAGATCCCAATGTGCGTGAGGCTGAGCTAAAAGTGCTCAATCAAGACCTCATTATCCGGATTGACATTTTTAAAATTGTACCATTCATCTTCTCTTGTCCAGGTTTCTGGTAAGTGTGAACAAGCCGCATGGGTTTGATTGAGCACTTTTAGCTCAGCCTCACGCACATTGGGATCTAAGGGGTGACTTTTGAAGTAAGCCCCTACAAGTTCACCATACCAAGGCCATTCGTATTCGGTATCAGTGGCGGCATGTACCCCCACAAAACCTCCCCCAGCCTGAATAAAGCGCTGCATTTCTGTCTGCTGGGCATCATTTAAGATATCACCAGTAGTATTTAGAAAGACAATCACATTGTAGTTGGCAAGGGACTTTTCTTTGAAAACAGTGGCATCCTCGGTGGCAGCGACTGAGAAGCCGTGTTTATTGCCGAGGGCTTTGATGGTTTCAATGCCTTTTTCGATTGAAGTGTGACGAAACTGTTCCGTTTTAGAAAAAACGAGAACGTCGATCTTGCGTTCTTTTCGTAGAAACGCATACGCTCCCCCCACTACCACTAGGAGTAGGGCAAGAATAATTAGCCATTTTCTCTTCATTAATGCAGCAGCATTTAGTAAATCCTAAGCTTAAACTAATAAAAAATATTCCCAATGAGTAATTTTTACTCAAACTAATTCGTAATTTAAGTGAAGACACCGTTTTGCAAAGCGACTATGATGGATGAAGGCTTCAAAGATCACTTAAAAGCGTTCCTCGAAGAGGGACCGGACATTTACCTCCCCAATCTCTCTATTGATTGTGTGATTTTTGCATATCAGGAAGGCAAGCTCAAAGTCTTATTGCCTCAATTTTGGGAGCTTGATTTATCAGTCCTGCCGGGAGGTTTTGTGGGTAAAGCAGAGGATATTGATACTGCTGCCCATCGTATTTTAGAAGAGCGGACAGGGCTTGGTGATATTTTTTTGCAGCAATTCAAGGTGTTCGGCCGTGCCGAACGCGCATTTGAGTCAGAGATGATAGCGGTCTTGAATCGCTTGGAGATCCCCATCGAGCAAGCGACTTGGATGATGCAGCGGTTTGTGACCATTGGGTATTATGCCTTGATTAGAGCAGAAGAGGCAGCCCTAAGCCCGGGACCTTTTAGCCAAAACTTGATCTGGGCAGATGCAAATGAGTTGCCCCAGATGGCCCTAGACCATGCTGAAATCATCCAAAGTGCAAGGGCGTTATTGATGAGTGAGATAAGTCATCAGCCAGTTGCCAAAAGTCTATTGCCGCCCAATTTTACCATTCCAGAATTACAAGGGCTCTACGAGACGATATTGGATCGCTCAATCGACCGAGGCAATTTTCGCAAGAAAGTACTGAAAGCCAATATTTTAGAAAAGCTGGACAGACAAAAAACCGGCGGAGCCCACCGTGCCCCCCAATTGTATCGCTTTCATCCTGACCATTATCCAGAGAGTCTACACGAAAAGGTAAAGATGGGCTTCTAGGCCTACTCCGCGCTTTGGAAATTGCGGAAATATTATTGGGGCCTTATATTAGCGGTTTGTAATCTAATGTTTATCCATCGATATAACTATTAGCAAAGAGAGTGCTAGCGGCTTTGTGATAGTCTTCACTACTTTTCAGTGAAGACT
>JBCAWW010001320.1:0-1659 GCA_038534415.1 Bacteroidota bacterium
CGCCACTTACACTTATAGCAATAGTGGCGCTGTCTCCCGCCAATATGCCGATACTATTGCCGTCTCCTAGCCTAATGTCTATTTGCGCATTGGTGGGGATGGTGGACTGGTCATAAATGCTAATCTCCGCCCCATTGATTGAGGTGCTAAATCCTAAATCAAAAGTAACGGTATCGCAGGGACCTGCCGTAGGACAAGTTTTGGTAATGATCGAGATATCAACCGTATCTGGGCAGCCAGCTGTATTTTCAGTGATGGCGGTATAAACGGTACTCTGGATCGGAGAGGCAATTGGGTCAGGACAATTGGTGCAACTAAGATTAGTCGTCGGACTCCAGCTAATAAGACTGCCGTATCCAGCATCTAGTTGCAGACTATCGCCTTCACAGAAGGTCGTATCCTGAGGAGGGAAATCTGCCAAAACACGAATCTCAGATTTATCTAGATCACGACTGTAAAAACGAATTTCATCAACACTACCGTGTAGATAACTATTATTGTTGACACCTTGACCGCTGATCCCTGCATTGGTCGAATAGTCGAGCTGACCGCCGCTGCCTGTGTAAGTACCACATTCTCGTTTACCATTGAGGTATAGCTCCATATCGTTCATGCCTCGAATGATACCCGCGACATGATACCATTGGTTTAGTTGGAGTAAGGTAGCCCCACCAATAGATTGCCGCCCGGCCGAAGTCGCTGCCCCCCCATTGCCATAACTGATATATAGATTGCCATTGACGATATTTAGCCAAAATCCTCGGTGAAATCCCAAGGTGAAGTCATTATTGAAAACGACATTATTGCCATAGTCATCAATCTTGACCCAGGCAGAAATCGTAATAGGAAAATCAGGTTTGAAGTTTTGAGTATTGGCCATGCTGATAAAGTCGCTACTACCATTGAAAAAGTAAGCGCTATTGGGATTGCCAAAACGATCAGGGGTGAGGTTTGCCCCATTGATGATACCGTTATTAGCGTTACCACTATAGTCCAAGGCGTCTCCATCGAAGGGATACCAAGCTACCAGACTATCTTGTAGGGTAAGTTGGCTTACTCCTTGAAGATGAAATAGACAAAGGAGGCTGAAAAGGGCCGAAAGTATTTTCATGGATTTGCTTAAATGTTTCAATCTGTATTAACGAATCTCAATCAGTTGAGACCCTTGGAAGTACTCTGAATGTTCTATTCGCAGGTAGTACAAACCTTTGGGTAAGGAGGATACTGTAAATTGATGCGCTAATCGATCTGCTAGCGGCCAAACGGCCACCTGCTTTCCCTGCAGGTCAAATAGTTGGAGGACCGAGTTGGAACCCGGATACTGAGGAAACTTGACCTTGAGCATGCCTAGACTTGGATTCGGGTAAATGTTGACACTTTGTCCCAAGCTCGAACTCTCTATTGCCGTTGCAACAAAGTCCACGGTATCACAAATAGTATCACTACAAATCAGCGTTTCCCCAAGGGCAAGCACTCCCTCTAGGCAAATTACGTATTTGCCGGGGCTGAGATAGCTATAGTTAATGGTATCTCCTGGCTGCAAGCCAACGCTATTACCATCACCAAAAGTAAGATCCAATTGGGCATTGTTGGGTATGCTCGATTGATCAATCACAGTAAGATCATTGCCGTTTAGACTCGTGCTAAAAGCAAGATTGA
>JBCAWW010001321.1:0-1651 GCA_038534415.1 Bacteroidota bacterium
GAATTGAGTTAGCTCAAAAGTCTGATTGCCTTTAGTATCGTACTGACTCAGATAACGCTGATCCACCGATATTGAGTTAGGATGCTCATACTGAGAACGCACTTTCTGGAGTAGGCTATCATTTTGATCATATTGATATTGCTCTTCTAATCTCAATATCCAGTCAAACCGCTGGGAATCCCAACTATAAGCATAATAGGCGAGGGGGCGTTCCTGGGACAGGAGAGTGCAAAAAGAGAGCAAGCAAAGAGAGAGGAGAAAATGTTTCATACAAGTGGGTGCTAATCCCAAGAAACAAATTTCCTGTCTTAAATCTTCTGCCATTTTTTTGCCACAGTACTGCCATCCTCATACTGGATTTGGAGGAGATAGAGACCAAATTGAAGCCCTTCAGTATTGACCTCTAACCCGAGGGTTTGCTCTACTTCGCTGATATCGGCGGCTCTTACTACCCTGCCCGCTTCATCCAATATCACCCAGCGAATGGGAAGTGCTGGAGCGCTATGAAAACTGATCGTCAAAGGGCCGGCGGCGGGATTGGGGGCTAACTCTATGATGGGTCGCTGGGAGCGTTCTTTACGATCCTCGTAACGCCAAATTTGTTTTTGAACGGGGTTTTGCCGTTGGGTGTTGTAGTTATATTCGACGATGATCTTCTTGGTCGGATCCCCTTCTTCGGTATACTCCCAAAGGTGATTTTGATAGAATACAGGCTGCCATTCTCCATTCTCGAAGTTTAGCTGTTCGAGGTAGGTGATATTATCGTATCGGTCATAGTTAATTTCACGTCTGACGATCGTAAGGGGTTCCCATTTATTATTGCCCCAGCGATCGTTTCTCGAGTAGGTATCATAGCCAATGCCGATTTTATTTGGGACTCGCCAACTACGACTTTGGGCTCGCAAAGGCTCATTTATGCCTGCCTGAAATAAACTGTAGAGGATGGTGTCGCCCCGATATTCGGTTTCTTCTCTCCTCACTCGATTTTGGGTATGGATAGTCCTATCTTTTAGTAGGATTCTCCCTTGCTCATCATACTCAAAAACTTCTTCGCTATGCAATGTCCAATCTGGTGGCTCGGAGTAAGCGTTTTCTCGCTTGAGGGTCAAGGGCTGGCCCGCTGCATTATAGGTATAGGACATTCTTCTTCTGCTGATCTCTTGGGTTTGAGCTGAGCCATATTCGGTATAGATGAGGTCTCCTTGCTCATTGTAGCGATTTTCCCAACGGTAGGTTTCTACCCACTTTGCTCCGTCCCAATCATAATGCAGTTGGAGTAGCTCTAAACCATCGGCATTCTTGCGGTTAATGTATCGACTATTATTAATCCAATTACCCAATTGGTCAGTTTGCGTAATCCGATCCGTTTCAATACCGTCCGCCACTAATTTAGTAGTGATGGTATGCAAAAACATAGGCTGCCAACGCTCATCGTTCCAGTTTTCGATAAATTGAGTTTCTACGGTCCCATTATCCTCAATGACATTCATCCGAGTACTAGGGATCCATTCGTCCTCTTCAAGCATCCAAAACGTTAATGCTTTGATGACTTTACCGTTTTCATCTTTGCTAATGATCTGCCGCGTAGGCCCAAACCAATTGCTTTGACTATCGCTTACTCCGAGCCACCAGATTGGACATTGCATAGCGA
>JBCAWW010001322.1:0-1651 GCA_038534415.1 Bacteroidota bacterium
ATTTAAATTTATCCGCTTCGATGCTACTCAATATGTAATCCGGTATAGCAACGGTAAAATTCAACAAGCAGGCCAAGGCCTCAGCTTTTTTTACTTTGCTCCCAAAGCCTCGGTAGTATCTATACCGATTAGCAGTCGGGATTTACCTTTCATTTTTGAAGAAAAAACCCACGATTTTCAGCCCTTAAGCATACAAGGGCAAATTAGTTTTAGGGTCCGTGATCCGGAACAATTAGCCTCTGTCCTAGACTTTACGGTCAATGAGCGGAAGCAATATTTGACCAGCGATTATGAAAAATTAGAACTACGCCTCATCAATGAGGCCCAAACCACTGTAGCAGCCATGATACAGCAGATGCCCTTACGAGAAGCACTTCGGGCGATGGTATTGATTGAAGCTAAGCTGCGCTCCGGACTAGAGACCTCCCCTACTCTAGCACAACTGGGAATAGAGTTGCTAGGTATCCAAATTCTCGCGGTCAAGCCCAGCCCAGAAATGGCCCGAGCACTCGAAACCGAAACCCGTGAATCCCTCCAACAGGAGGCAGATAAAGCCATCTATGAAAGACGCAATTTTGCCGTAGAGCAAGAGCGAAGGATCAAAGAAAGTGAGCTCAATACAGAGATCGCCATGGAGGAAAAACAAAAACAAATCAAAGAAAAACGGATGGAGTCTGCCGTTATCGAACGAGAAAACGAACGCAAACTGCTCCAAATGAAAATGGAGACTGATATCTCAGTCGAAAAAGAAAAGCGTACCCTCATAGAACTAAAAGCTGATAATGAGAAACAAAATGCGGATACAGCAGAATATGTCCTTCGTGCGAAACTAGCTCCCTACCAAGATATCGATTGGAGAATTCTCACTAGCCTTAATAGCCAGAATGGAGATGCCAAAAATCAAATCGCGCTAGCCTTTAGAGAATTAGCAGGTAACGCGGATAAAATAGGCTCCTTTCACATTAGTCCTGACCTATTGAGTCAATTGGTACAAAAGGGCTAATGATCGCTTTACCGTCTTACTTCCAAAACTCCAATCATGGCTTTTGAACGCATCATCATAGTAAGAGATAAAACACCGCTGGAAGCTTTGCTTGAACGCTTCCCCTCTAGGCCACAAGCCCGCTTTTATCTAGACCGCAGCGGCGGAGATTACGGGAGCTACGAACGAGCTCACGATCAATTTTATCGTTCTTTGCAAAAGATCAAGAGAGAACTCCGTTACTGCCTGCCTTTCAAAATCTTGGAACGTAAATATCTCGATCGCTATGTTTTTGCCAAAGAAGAATTGATTGTAGTCTTGGGAAGAGATGGCCTTGTAGCCAACACCGCCAAGTACATTAATGGGCAACCCATCATAGGCGTAAACCCGGATTCAAACACCAATGACGGCGTATTACTACCTGATTCCCCTAAGAGTCTCTACAGCACAGTCAATCGGGTATTAAATAACAAAGCAAGCTTTAGTCCCATCCAGATGGCGGAAGCTAAACTGCAGGATGGGCAGCGACTATTGGCCTTTAATGACTTTTTTATTGGGCGAGAGGGACATAGTTCTGCTCGGTATAAATTGAAATTTGCAGGACAAGAAGAGATTCAATCTTCTAGTGGCATTATTGTCAGTACTGGAGCGGGTGCTACTGGCTGGTTG
>JBCAWW010001323.1:0-1650 GCA_038534415.1 Bacteroidota bacterium
CAATGATAAAGGGAGAGAGATTGAGAAAATCGTCCATCTCCCGCAGACTTTTTACAACCAAAACAGAATGACTATCAGTGTAGATGTGCTGGTCTTTTTCACGCGAGCGTAAAAACTCTTTATCAAAGGCATTAAGAATACCAATATTCATTCTGAACAAAGCTTCCCTATGTTTAGGCTTGAAGATGTTGATATCCTTGATTGTTACCAGCCGGTATTTCGCCATGAAGGAGACCCCTTTTAAAAAGGCCGTCAAACAAAACTCGGTTTCATTGCATAGCTGTTCCATCTCCTCAGATGAAATTTCTTCATTATTGATACGATCGCGAACGCTTTCTAAAAACTGATAGGCCTCATATGTATCATCTTTTTGCTCTAGGCTGTCAAACAGGATTGAAAACTCCTCAATAAAAGGAGGAAGCTGGGCCGCTTGTAGTAACTGTCTGACTTTATCTATGAGTTTGACAAAGTCAAAAGCATTGGAGGTATCCGGCAATAAGGAAAAAGCCTGCTTAAACTCATCGTCTAGATTCAACTTGCCACCAACTTTTGCATCCCAAAGCTGTGCTAGCAAGATATAGCAGATAAATTGACTGGTAATGACATAGCTATAGACCAATTGTTTAAGTCTGGGCATACCTGGGCGATTCATCATTTCGGCATTGGCCACCAAAATCCGCAATTGCGCCCCGATTGGCCAAGGAAAATTTTTGATGATTACCTCTGGATACTCCCTCGGGTCCCTGGGATCACCAAATTCGTCCTCCATCTCACCATAGAGCTTTTTATTGTATTGAGCCATGGCCTCGAGGACGCTGACGATATATTGATTGACTTTATAGTTTTGACCTATTGATTTTCCAAAGCTAGCTGGGAGAGAAACCTTTTTATGATCAGGTAACTTCCAATTTAAAACCTGGGTTGCTCCTTCTTTTTCGTCTACATACAAGCCCCAAGGCATGGCTGCCTCAGGATCACTTTCTTCCTCCCAAATGAGGCTCCGAAATATTGCGATGCCTTTGTCATCTCCATATTTGGTTTCTAGGTGCGCCTTCGCTTGATGAAAGGATTGTTGAATACTTGCTCCAGAGTTTAATGCCTGATAAAGTTGGACGGCAAAATCTTTTGCCATGGTATCCTTCACGGGTACGGATGTCGCAATTACCGCTTTGACCCCTGCTTGAAGGAGCAAAGCTACTTGTTTTCGAGTGGAGCAACCATTGAGAACTACCAACTGTAATTGAGATTGACTCCCCAATAGTTGAGCTAACCCAGTCGCATTGGCAGCTTGATCTTCTAATCGTAGCTGAGTGCCGTTTGCATGTCCACCATAATGAAAGATGTGGACCCTATCTCGAAAACGGTTAAAATTGTGAAAAATGTCGTCTATGCCTACACTTTGATCCCTGTAGATTTCCAAATAGCCAGCATCATGCCTTTTCTCTAAGGCTTTGTAAATGTCGCGAGCTTCTTCATTAAGTAAATCCAGATGGGCGTCCTGGTCATTTGCAAAGGCGAGGAAAATTACCGGCTTGCCTTTCATATTTTCGTTTCAAGGGCTATTCAAACTTCAAGATAGGAAATTAATTGAAAAACGGCCTTGTAGGTTTTTCGGTCCTAGATAGACAGGTTTTCCCGTCTATCTATTTG
>JBCAWW010001324.1:0-1649 GCA_038534415.1 Bacteroidota bacterium
TCTCTACAGTGCTGCCGAAACGCTGGGGATCAGCCGAGATGAATTATTTGAGCAGTTAAAGATGGAAGAGTATTTAGCCTTACCGCTATTTAACTGCTCAAATAATTCATCTCGGCTGATCCCCAGCGTTTCGGCAGCACTGTAGAGATAGAGTCCGTGCCCGGCTTCGTCTTGCACTTTGGCGAGCAAAGCTACTTTTCTGCGCAAAGAGGGTGCACGGGTGATCCAATTTCCTTCAGGCAACATCCCCACGATTTCGCTATGGGCATGCTGAGAGATTTGGCGAATGTGCGTTTTGCGGTACTTCTCGGGCATCCAATCTTTGGGTTCAATGTTTTCCCCCGCATCGATACGCGCCTGAAAAGCCGCTTCTTTCTGTGCAATTTCTTGTTCCTGAGTCATCATCTATAGCTTAAGCGTCAAAATCTACTACAACCTTATCTGATAATGGTACCGCCTGACAGGTGAGGATATAACCGGCTTCGATTTCCTCATCCTCCAAAGCATAATTGACCATCATATCTACTTTTCCTTCGACGAGCTTGGCTCGGCAAGTACAACAAACGCCTCCTTTACAGGCAAAAGGCAAATCAGCTTCTCGATTTAGGGCAGCATCCAAAATACTGTCCGTTGCCTTTGGCAGGTCAAAACTAAAGCTTTTTCCCCCTTCAAGGATTGTGATGGCGGCATCTTGACCGGCAGCTTCTTTGGGGAGCTGGCTTCGCCGAACGCTTGGCTTGCTGTCGGTATGGAAGAGCTCAAAATGAATTTGTCCCTTCTCTACTCCCTTTGCCATCAAAAAGTCCCTCAGCATGAAAATCATCGCCTCAGGTCCACATAAGAAATAATCGTCAATTTCTTTTACTTCACAAATCGTTTTGAAAAGGATTTCCAACTTTTCCTCATCCAAACGCCCATTAAATAGAGGGAGGGAGCGAGATTCCTGGGTCAAAAAGTAAAATATCTCAAGTCGATCCATATAGAGGTTTTTCAAAGCCTCTAGCTCTTCTTTGAGAATAATGGATTTGACCGTCTGGTTAATGTAAAACAATTTAAAGGAAGCGTCTGGCTCTGCCTGAAGATGGGTTTTGATGATCGAAAAGATGGGCGTAATCCCACTTCCAGCGGCAAAGCAGACGTATTCACCCTTGCGTTCAGGCTCAAGCCCTACAAAAAAACGACCGTCTGGGGGCATCACTTCTAGCTCCTCCCCTGCTTTGAGGACTTCATTGGCATAGGTGGAAAAGACACCATTGGGTACTTTTTTGATACCGACTCGCCATTCATCATCTAGCGGTGAACTGCAAAGCGAATAAGATCTCCTCACCTCCTCACCATTGATTTTTGTCTTAAGGGTCAGGTATTGGCCTTGCTGATAGGCAAAATCTGCCTTCAAACTCTCCGGCATGTCAAAACTCACCAACACGCAGTCGGTGGCATCTGCATCCACAGCGCTTACCTTAAGAGGATAAAAATCTGTATTTCGAGACATAGTTAATCAACTAACGATCATTCCCACAAAACTAACGATTGCTAGTTAGTAAGTCAACGCTTTTTTCCGATGATTTGTTTCAAGAAAAAAAAAGCTAAAAAAAACGGCAGGTACAGGTTATCTGTAAGGGGTGTTGCTATGAACCCTGTAGATCACC
>JBCAWW010001325.1:0-1648 GCA_038534415.1 Bacteroidota bacterium
GCGTAAAATGATTGGTCACATAGTCGGCTTGATAAGAGGGAGCTTCCCATTCGTTGACCGCGACAAAATAGCCGCCATTGAGATCTGGATATTGGATGAGGAAGTTAGAGCGTTTGACTTCGTCAAAACGCGAATAAAACTGCCAAGAGGCTTCTTCTTCCTCGATATTGCGGGTGGTGCGTCCATAAAGGCGAGTACTACGAGTATCTAAGTGGCGAAACTCTCCCCCTCCTTTGAAAGCTAAAGCCAAATTGACCCGATATTCAAATCTTTCCTCGCGGATAAAGCGCGGGCGTAAAACCTGAAAAGCATTGTCCCAGCGAAAATTTTGTAAAACTTCTACGATCAGGTCTTGAGTGGGGCTGATTAGTTGTAAACCGCCCACCGAGAGATCAAAGCGAAGTTCGTTGAGTAAGCTCCTTTCCAAATTTGGATCGAGCATATAGTTATTGGCCACTACTGCCTTGCGTTCTGATACGACGAAGCGTTTGCTAATGACGAGGTCGTTTTCGTCGCCATTACGAAAGACTTTGAGGAGGTAGTTACCGCTCTCGCGGAACGCTTCCCCTTCTCTCGGAAAATAGTGAGCGTAGTGGATATAGTTGGACTTGGTAAACTCTGAGCGTCTAAACTGAGTGATTTCTTGCCGAGAATAGCCATCATAAAACTCTATGGGCAGCACCAAGGTCGGTTTCCAATTCCAATCGCAAGCCACAATGTCAATCCAATAGCGATCTTCGGGCAGGTCAGGGTTTACGAGTTCGTCGAAAGCGAGACTTAGGATGCTGCGGTCGCCAAGGTATACGACGGGATAGGAAAGTTGATCGTTGCCGCGATAAAGTTGGACGGTGCGGATACTGTCCTCGTAGACATAATCCTCATAACGGATTTGCTTCTCGTCTTCGTCATCTTGAGCGGTATTGGACGTCTGGAGGCTGGTACAACCCATGATGAGGGCTACCAAACCAAAAACATATATTCGAATCATGGTTTACTCACATTGCGCACTTCATAGAGACCCCAATTAGGATCAAAAGTGAGATTTTTTTCAGCTAGTTTCTTCTCGGTAATGCTTTGCCATTCGGTGCTGACTTGGAGTCTGACGGTTTCTCCAAATAGGCTCACATCTATTGGCATACTAAAGTTAGCTTCATTTGCGACCCAACGGTATGACAAAGTTGATCGCCTTTTTTTACGTTCGATTTTGTATTCAAGGACCGGTGCCCCTACATGATTGAGATATTCGTCAAAGAATACGCTATAATCTTCGCCTAGCTTCCAAGACATGAATGCTGTGATGGTTTTGGTGTCGACGATGCTATGGCGGTAGTCTTCACACATCTGCTTGAGCATCGCAAACCAGCGCTCGTCATCGCCCACGATATTGCGCAAGGTGTGCAGCATCCAAGAACCTTTGAAATACATATCTGCATCGGGCCATGCTTCAAAGTTGACCCCTGGCACGCCTTGAATGGCCATTTTGTTGCCGATGAGGGGACGCTGCGTATTGAGATAGGCAATCATTTGGTCCTCCCCGTGAAAATGCTCCACATAAATGGCTTCCATATAGGTGGTAAAAGCTTCATGAACCCACATATCGGCATGATCGGCTACGCTGATACTATTGCCAAACCATTCGTGCCCTGAC
>JBCAWW010001326.1:0-1646 GCA_038534415.1 Bacteroidota bacterium
CTAGTATCGGTGGCGTTCCCCACTACGACCTGAAAAATTTTAGCTCCTGCACCCATAAAACCATAGCTTCTCTCTAGACTCAAAAAATAACCCTCTGTCGGCAGTGCCAAAAGTTCGGTCAAGCCACTAGAGATAACTTCGACTGGAGTAGGGTCGAGCAGGTATAGATACTCAGAGACAATTATTGGCTCGCCCACAGGATTGACTACATAGTGGAGAAAACGAATTCGACTTTGCTCCTCTCCTTCAAAAGATTCATCCTGGAGTAGCGCGGCTTCGGTGGCGGTAAAAACGCGAAAGGGATCTTCTGGTAAGCCAGTACGATTGATGGTTAGGGATTCAAAAGCTGAGTTGTCCTGAATTCCCTGAGATTTTTCGTCAGTCAGATAGCGCTGGGGCATGGGCAGTGACGATAGTTTTTTGCCCGTTGAAAGTTCATACTCAGCAATAAATGGTTTGACATCTTTGCTAGGATTGCCCTCACTAGAAATATAAACGGTATTTCGCGGCGAGATTGCTAAACCTTCGGGATCTATTTTCCCCTTTTTGTATTTTTTGCCCTCTTCATCAAAGAGAATCGTCACATTTTGCGGCTCAAAGCTAGCTATTTTTAGCTGCTGCTGTTGCTGCTCAACCTCTAGCTTAAAAGTATAGTAGCGAGCGGGAGAACGCTTGCCTCGGTCGTCGGATAAGACATAAAAAACATCTAGCTCGCGATTATAGGCGATCGCCGACAAGCCGCCCATGAGAGTATCCTGAAATTTTTCTTTGGGTATAGTAATTTGATCTACTAACTCTAAGGAAAAGTCCCGAAACATTCTTTCCTCCGCAGTTACTCTGGCGGGCAAATTACAGGCGGAAAGAGACAGAAGCAGCGAAATAGTCAATAAGCTCAGAGAAAATTTGGGTACAAAACCCATTAGGCGATCGCTCACGTCGTTTAAATTTTTAACCTACAGTAATTAATCTATCAGGATAAGGATGATCGAAGTTTAGCCGAAAGTAGCTGGGCGGGCTGACGATAAGCCACGGCGATGAGATTGACTAGTAGGCAGCTCGAACCCAAACCAAAGAGAATGAAGGTGACAGGGGTAATAATGCCAATCATAAACCAGGTAGATATATGAAGAAATAAGGCGAGCGCCAAAAAAGAAGCAATTCCCTTCGACCACTGTAGTTTGATTAAAGATTGCCCTTGTGCCACTAGGATCAGGGTTGTAATAGTAGCGATCAGGTTAGCGGGTACGAGTAAAGAGCAAATCGCAACGCAATTGTGTCGCGAAAATTCAAAAAGAGGTTGAAAATCAATCATAAATCCTGGATATCTGCCTATTTAGCGGATGATTAGCTAGCTTAAATAGCTACCACATATTTTAATTGTAGTCAAAGATTACTCCGCGCACAAAGCGGAGCTTTGCCAGTCTCCGCAGCACGTACGGCGATGCTTTCAGCATCTGACCTTTGCAAAGCAAAGGCACAGGAACGAATGTTCCGCGTCCGCCGCCAAGGCGGCTAGCAAATCTTCGATTTGCGCGAGACGATGAGGGCGGTGCTTACGCACCTGACCGTCCTTCGGACGGCACTGGACGCATTCGCGTCTGCGCCTCGCAAACGACGGAGCCTTCTTACGAAAGTTGCTCATGGGG
>JBCAWW010001327.1:0-1643 GCA_038534415.1 Bacteroidota bacterium
CTGAAAAAAGTCACTAAATTCAAACATTCCCTAACAAACGTTCGTTTATTTAGGCAGATATGCCTAATTTTGCATTGAGATTCCAAGACGCTATTTAAGTAGGAGGTAGAAAGTAGCCCAATAAGCATCGGGAATACCAAATACAAGGAAAAATAAGCCTAGCGGATTATTGATACCTTTTGCCGCCTTTCTACTATATACTTTAGTCTTAACACTAATTAACTCCTCACGAACTGATTTTATGAATTTCAATCTGACGGAAGAACACCGCATGATCCAAGAGATGGCTCGGGACTTTGCGGAAAACGAACTCAAGCCCGGCGTGATTGATCGGGATATTAATCAACACTTTCCCAAGGAGCTACTCCAACGTATGGGCGAACTGGGTTTACTCGGTATGATGACCAGTCCAGAATACGGAGGTGGCGGTATGGATACTGTCTCTTACGTGCTTGCCATGGAAGAAATCTCTAAGTGGGATGCTTCTGCGGGAGTGATCACTTCAGTCAACAACTCGCTTGTCTGTTGGGGATTAGAAAATTTTGGTTCAGACTTTCAAAAAGAAAAATATCTTAGCAAACTCGCTACCGGTGAGCACATTGGTGCCTTTTGCCTCTCCGAGCCTGAAGCAGGTAGCGACGCGACTCAGCAAAGAACCACTGCGATCGATAAAGGGGACCACTACGTATTGACTGGGACCAAAAACTGGATTACTAATGGCAACATTGCAAGCACTTATCTTGTGATGGCTCAAAGCGACCGCGAAAAAAGACACAAAGGTATCAACTGCCTGATCGTCGAACGCGGTATGAAAGGCTTTGAAGTGGGACCGAAGGAGGACAAACTAGGTATTCGCGGCTCTGATACTCATACCCTCAACTTTAATGAGGTGATTGTACCCAAAGAAAACCGTGTCGGCGATGATGGGGATGGCTTTAAATTTGCCATGAAAACCCTAGGCGGTGGCCGGATCGGCATCGCTGCTCAGGCATTAGGTATCGCTGCAGGTGCCTTTAACATTGCCAAGGAGTACGCCATGCAACGTAAAGCTTTTGGTACTGAGATCATGAACCATCAGGCGATCCAGTTTAAGCTAGCTGATATGGCCACAGAGATCGAAGCATCTCGCTGGTTGGTCCTAAAAGCAGCTTTTGAAAAGGACAGTGGCTTGGATTACAGTACTTCGGCAGCGATGGCAAAGCTATATGCTTCTAAAACTGCCATGAAAGTTTCTTCTGAAGCAATTCAAATTCATGGAGGGAATGGCTACGTACGTGAGTATCACGTAGAGCGTATGCTGCGCGACGCCAAGATCACTGAAATCTATGAAGGTACTAGCGAGATCCAAAGGATCGTAATCGCTCGTAACCTACAAAAGCAATTAGCGAGAGCATAGTTCTGGCTTATTACGAAATAAAAGTGGCTGCTTCTTTAGAGGCAGTCGCTTTTTTTGTTTTACCGCTGCGCGGAACGCTTCTCTCTAGCATATCTAGCGATTAAGGACTGAGACAAAAGTATTTAGTATCATGACTGTCTCGAATCGACTTTTTTAAGCCCTGAGGTCCTTTTTCTGCAAAGAGGACGGTTCCAAAATCGGGATCGCATAGGCGTCAAGCTAAGAGGAAATTCATTGATATCCGCTT
>JBCAWW010001328.1:0-1635 GCA_038534415.1 Bacteroidota bacterium
CGCGGCGATCCCGGACTTTTCTCGTGGTCCAATAGACCGCTGGCTCGCGCCGGACGTTGACTACTTTGTCCTGCATGGATTACTGCTTTGGGGTGGATGTGAGGCATTAAACCCTCCCAAAACATTTGAAAACGTACTTTTTATCATCAGTGATGACCTTGCCACACATGCTGTAGGCTGTTATGGGAACGAAATCATACGCACCCCAAATATCGATGCCTTGGCAGCAGAAGGGGTTCGCTTTGAACGCGCCTACGCCACTTCTCCCATGTGTACGCCTTCTCGCGCTAGTTTGATGACAGGCCTATATCCGCATGCTGCTGGGGTCACTCTTTTGCAAACGCCCCTACCGGACTCCACCCTCACCATTGCCGAATACCTCAAAGAACAAGGCTTTGCGACGGGTATTTTTGGCAAGCACCACTTCAATAGCAATCGCAAGCATGGCTTTGACACCTTGGTCAACAATGCTCAACATAATGCCTTCCTCGCTACTGCGACACAGATGAGCGTTCCGCAAGGCGTGAAAGTACGACCTGAGTGGATGCCGTTTCAAGACTCTGCTAAGACTTGGCTCAATGCTGAAGGCGCAACCTCAGGCAATTGGTATGATTTTGACCAAGGGACATTCTTTGCCAAATCAGGGGTAGACTTCATGAAACGCCATAAAGAAGAACGCTTTTTTGCCGTCATTAGCTTTCGGGAGCCGCACTCTCCTTTTAGCTTCCCACATGATTATGCAGATGCTTATGATCCAGCAGACATGCCTCTGGCGCAAGGCAGCAAGGAAGATGAACGTTTTTTACCAGCAGTATTTAAAAATCTGACCGATGAAGAAAAGCGAGGGATCGTGCGCTCATATTACAGCTCCGTAGAGTACATGGATCGAAATGTGGGCTACGTCCTTGACGAACTCAAAAAAGCAGGCCTAGCCGAAAATACGCTCGTAGTTTTTGTAGGCGATCACGGTTATTTGCTCAATCATCATGGCCGCTTTGAAAAGCATATGATGTGGGAAGAAGCGATCACCACGCCCTTAATTGTACGAGGATATGATGCTGGCATTAATGTCGAGCAGCCTGTCAGCTTGGTTGATCTAGTGCCTACTATGGTAGAGTCTTTGGGTTTGGCTCCGATGCCGGAACGCCAAGGTTTAGCCTTGCAGCCGCTATTGCAAGGGGTCAAAGTCAAGCTACATGATTTTATTTTTGCCGAATACCTCGAAGACAATAAAGCCATGATTACTGATGGCGAATACAAATACATCTACACCAGTGGCAAAAAGGACTTAGGATCTGGATACGCTACCGGCAACCCACCCACAGGTATTGATCACAGACTTTATCACCTACCTTCTGATCCTGGAGAAACTACCAACCTCATCATGCAGCCTGAACATGCGCCCAGGGTAGATCGATTGATGATGAGTATGACTTATATCTTCCGCAAAACGCATCCTTTTAGCAATCAAGTGATGGTTACGCTATCCCTGCCCACTCAACTCAAGCAATTTGTAGAGCCGGTAGATGGATTTGGAAAGCCAGAATCAGCACAGGGCAAAAATCAGAATAATAGATAGTCGTAAATTTCCTTTATAGTCGTAGCAAAACTGATGCACAAGTAAATGGAGGCGAT
>JBCAWW010001329.1:0-1634 GCA_038534415.1 Bacteroidota bacterium
TAACATTGCTGTATCGCGCGCAGCCTAGCCTCAGTATTTTTTCTAATTCTGGCTGGTAAAAGAAAAAATGGTTAGATACATATCCACTGGGAAAATTTAGCGCTCCATAGATTAACACCTCCCCATTAGAATCTACCAACTCCATCCCTTTAAAAGGCCTTAGATGCTGAAGTAAAGGCTCCAATAAACCTACAGATTGCACGATCCTAACTATCTCGTCATCGATGGCGATCGCTCTTGGAAAATCATAAGCTTGCCTCACCCTATCAATACCTAAAACATTATAGCCCAAGCTCCCCCAAACATTACAAGCGAGTAAGCCAACAGGACCAAGCCCTAATACGATGAGGTCATATGAAGTTTCTTTTTGCACCTCACAAAGATTAGGAATAGGTAGGAGGATGTATTTCAGATATCTTAAAAAGTGGGGTCGGCATATAGAAAGAAGGTTCTATGGCAATTTCAGTGTTGGCTAACCTTTGCAAGTGGTTTGGCCCCCTTGCAAAGGTTCCGTATTTCTTGATTTCAGTCTCTCCCATGCTTTCCAGCTTCCCAGCCCGCAGCTTTGAGGTGTTGGGTGGCAAAATCTAGGGCTTTTTCCTCCAAAGGCGTCATCATGGAGTCGTTCCAGCGGTTGAGAAATCCGAATACCGATAAAGTGGCAACGATTTCTACGATTTGAGCAGGTGTGTAATATTTCTCCAACTCTGTATGATGTGCTTCGGTAACCTGATTGGGGACTACTCCTGCGGCTAGGGCAAAACTCAAAGCGGCTTTCTCTTTGGCACTGAACAAAGGGGAATTTGCAAAATCCCAGACAGCTTCAATCTTCTCAATTTCCGCTCCATTGTAGTGGGCTTCCCAGGCAGTATGCGCTTGACAATACCTACAGCCTGACGCATTGCTACTCACATGAGCGATCAGGTTTTTCAGGTAGAGCGGAACTTCTTGCTGGACAGCTTTCTTGGCCCGCAGAGTCCATTTAACCGTTTTCAGGAAAACTTTTAGGGCAGCAAAGGCTGAGGGTGGGTTTTGGGAAAAGCCCTTAATGTTGGCGAATAAGGTTACGAACCCGCCTAAAATGTTCGGCTTATGGGCCATCATTTTGAGGCTATTGGGCACAAATCCCATTCCGGCGATTACCTGGTCAAAAATGAGTTTGGCCTCTTTTTGCTGTTCTTTTCGTGGGGGCTTGATCATAATTCTTTCACTTTTGCATGCAAAGGTTCAGATCAGCGCAGAGAATGTATTTCAGAAATCTTAAAAAAACGAGGGGACTTCTAATTCTTCTTGGGCCTTATTACACTAAGGGTCTGCCGGGTCGCGCCAAGAAAAGAGGCAGTGCTACCAAGCGAGACTCGGTTTTGCAGATTAGGGTACAATTTTAAGAAAAGTTGGTATCGCTCATAGGCCGTTTGAAACTGGAGCAAGTCGAGTTTTTGTAAAAACATGTGTATCGTCTGAAGGGCAAAGTCCAGACTGAATCGTGCCAGCTTAGGAAATTGATTTTCGATTCGTAAAAAGCCTTTTGTAGGTAAGAAAGGATAGGAGCTCCATAGCCAAAGGGAAAAGTAGGTTCATTATCGTTTTCTCCTATAATATACCCAGGATATTCTTAGTTCTCAGTTCTTATA
>JBCAWW010001330.1:0-1633 GCA_038534415.1 Bacteroidota bacterium
ACGATTTGTGGCTAAGTGTTTATAAGCCAGTGTTTTATGCTTTATGGCACAAAGATTCGATTCATTATGGAGCAATATTTTGTTTAGAAGTGAACAGCAGATTGTATAAATTCGGTCACCTAGCAAGCAATTATGGAACAAGGCAATATCCTCATAGTCGATGATGAAGAAGACATCCTGCTCAGCCTGCAGATGTTTCTCTCCATCTATTTCGAAACCGTAGATACCGAATCTCGTCCCACTCAGCTCCCCACTCGACTCGAAGCTCAATCCTATGATTTGATCATGCTCGACATGAATTTCAAAAAGGGGGAGACCAGTGGCGAAGCAGGCTTGAAATGGCTCAATAAGATTCGAGAGCTGGCGCCTCAAGCCAGTGTGATCATGATGACGGCTTATGCGGATGTCGCCACTGCGGTAGATGCCGTTAAACGAGGGGCGGTAGATTTTATAGAGAAGCCTTGGCGCAATGAAAAATTACTCGCAACCGTCCTTTCGGCCTTTCAACTCAGTCAATCCAAAAAGGCCATTGCCAAGCTAGAGGATAAACAAAGGAGCTTGATCGCCGTCAGCAATCAGCCCTCTCACGAGATGATCGGCCAATCATCGGGCATGCAGCAGGTCTTTCGCCTCATCGAAAAAGTTGCCCTCACCGACGCCAATGTGCTTATACTCGGCGAAAACGGTACCGGCAAGGAGCTAGTCGCCAGGGCGATTCACCAACAATCAGCCCGCCAACAATCAACTTTTGTCAAAGTGGATTTGGGGGCTATCCCTGAGACATTATTCGAATCGGAGCTCTTTGGGCATAAAAAAGGAGCCTTCACCGATGCCCGAGAGGATAGGATGGGTCGTTTTGAGGTCGCCTCCGGCGGAACGCTTTTCCTGGATGAGATCGGCAATCTCGCGATGCCTTTGCAAGCAAAGCTGCTTTCAGCCCTACAAAACCGCATGATCAATCGGGTCGGTTCTCATGAGATGATCTCTGTGGACATCCGTTTAGTCTGTGCGACCAATATGCCTTTGGTGGAAATGGTCAAAGAAAAACGCTTTCGCCAAGATTTGCTCTACCGCATCAATACGGTTGAAATTCATCTTCCTCCTCTCCGAGAACGCTTATCCGACATACCCTTGTTGGTCAGCTACTTTTTGGACATCTTCAAGCGCAAATATCAAAAAGGAGAGCTCCAAATCAGCAAGGAGACCTTACAGCAATTGCAGCGCTACAATTGGCCGGGCAATATCAGAGAGCTACGACACGCCATAGAACGAGCGGTGATACTCACTGAAGGACCTCAATTATTGATGTCAGACTTCATTTTACAATCAGGCGAAGAGCACAGCCTAGATCAAGCGAGTCTTGATACTTACAATCTCGAAGAAATCGAACGCTGGGCAATCCGCAAAGTGATGACCAAGCACGCAGGTAATATTTCACGCGCAGCCGAAGAATTAGGCCTTACGCGTGCCACCCTCTATCGTCGAATGGAAAAATACGGACTCTAATGCTCAAGAACTTTAGATTACGCGTGCTGCTTTGGGTGGCTTTCTTGCTACTACTACTGAGCCTGATTTTGCTTAGCTGGCAAGCGCAGCAATATTATCTCAGCGGCTTAATTGCCTTGGGCCTTGG
>JBCAWW010001331.1:0-1615 GCA_038534415.1 Bacteroidota bacterium
CTAAGTTGGTTAAATGGTACCGACCAGGTAGAACTTGATTTCATGGATACTAGAAAACTCTGCGTACCAGGAACTCCTCTAATGTTGAAGGTTACCTGAGCGGAAAGGTCTCCAGTAGTCAAAAGGATCGCAAATGAAAATACAGTAAGTAATCTTGCGTAAAACTTTGTCATCTCGCGTAAAATTGATTCTCCCAAATTGAAGCCTGAAAGGATGGTGTGTGAATTGTCCAAAAAGTGTAACAATAATTCGAAAACCCCAAATAAAATATCGCTTTCAGAAGCTTACATAGCTGATAGTGAATTGCCTCAAAGGGAAGCATACCTAACTAGTACATGTAAGATATATCAAAGATAGGGCAGAATATCGAAAGATTCTCGCCAAACGTTCGGTGATTATTCCGGCTGATGATGCAAATTTTACCATTCAGAAAAATGACCCGTCGTCACGATGGTGAAATCGTGTCGACGGGCCTTGATATTGGCAAATTAATGCCTGAGCGGCTTATTCCGGTTTAGTCTATTACCGTAAGTCTTTCGGTAAAGGTAAATCCTGTAAAAATCCCTAAGCCTCCTTCTATGTTGCTAAAAACTACAGTTGGAGGAGCAAACGGACTGAAACTGGCGATAATGGCAGCATCTCTGGTCTCTACAAATCGAGAATAATCCTCGGTCACATGGTAGATGGTATTGATGAGACTGTCTCCCCTTTGGTATTCAAAGAGGGTACCAAAGGTAATAAGCTCTCCATTGTTGATCTCATCATCCGTAAAGAAGTCCTGCTCCGTACGTGAACGGTAATTGAAACTCGTATCTCCCGTTTCAGAAATAAGGGTATCGACAACTCTACGTTCTAATATTCGGCGATAAAAATTTGCCTGGTCTGGATCATCCTGAAACTGAGTGAGCATCAGGGCCAAGGAATCCTCATTAAAGCGAACGATGATACTATCTGCCTCAACAGGGGCTGGGATAAATGTGTTTGCACTCAAACTACGACCATCTGGAGCCGTAATATTGAGTTTGAACTCACTATTATAATCCTCTGGTACGGTATTGAGGCTGGTGTAGATATAGGCACCTTCTCCCAAGATCGGAGCCAATTGCTGCAAAAGAGTGGTGTCCACAAATCCTGGAGGGAAAGCAAAGTCGAGAGGGATTTCGAAAGGAACCAAAGTATCGTTGATGCCATCATGGCTAATCACTACTTCTGCGTCTCTGACAAAGTTGATTTGGATATCACCATAGAAGTCAGAACTTTCAATCAGGGTGACGATATAGGGGTTGCCAGGCTGTAGATAGCTTTCTACCACCAATAGCGGTTCATATTCAGGAAGGTCCAACTCTACTTCTTGCTGCAGGTCGCAAGCAGTCAGTATCATTAGGCTGGCCAATACTGGCAAGAGATATATATGAAAGGCTTTCATTAGAATTTGAAGTTGTAAGTGATGGATGGGATGACGGGAAATAGGGCTACCTGCTGAGCTTGAAAGCCCGTAGTAACGCCATTGTCATTGGTGATTTCCTCTGGGTAGATGAAATAAGGATTACGACGATTGTAAGCGTTGTAGGCGCTGATTGTCAAATCTGAATCACCCCATTTAGGGAAAAAGTTG
>JBCAWW010001332.1:0-1600 GCA_038534415.1 Bacteroidota bacterium
CACTTCTATTTATGCTAACCCAAAAGCTAGCGATGTCGGTATTAATCCTACAAAGTTTATTGAGACCGTTCGGAAAAAAGGAAAACTACTGCATCAATCGTATGATGAAAACCAAGATACAAGTTTTCTATATCGAGCTTTAGCGTCTTATGAAGTTGTAATTGAGCTTATTGAGCGAGATCGGCAACAATTTGTTGCTGAAGGATCAAAGTTATTTCTAATTAGACAAGCACTGCCAGCCTATGAAGGTGCTATCGATGTTTTATTCGATCTCTATAATATCACTAAAGATGTGAATTTTGCAGCTCAAGCTTTTCAACTAGCCGAAAAAAGCAAATCCATCCTCCTCTTTGATGCCATCAAAAACTCAGAAGCACGTTTTGCCGCAGGAGTACCAGATAGCCTTTTGAGTCGAGAGCAAAATCTTCGTTCGGAAATAGCTTATTACCAAGACCAATTGTATCAGGAAAACCGGAAGGCCGAATCTTCAGATTCGTTAATGGCCCAGTATCGCAAACAAGTATTCGATCGCACTGACGGACTCAATAAACTCGTAAAGCAATTCGAAACCGCCTTCCCCAGCTACTACAATCTCAAATACAGCTCCGACAATATCAGCCTGTCAGAAGTCCAAAAGAAACTCGCTGGCACCAACTCACAATTAGTCGAGTACTTTGTCGGTGAATCGAGCATTTTTATCATTGCCATTACTGCTGATGAGATCAAGCTCAATCAAGTCGCAAAAGATGCCGCACTAGATTCTATCTTAGCTCAAGTCCTAGAAAGCGTACATGGAGAGCAAGTGTTTGAGGCCAATGTTTTTGCTTCTGCTTCATTTGCGCTTTATGAGCATATTTTGGCCCCTCTTATCGATCCGTCCAAAGAGCGATTGATCATCATCCCAGACGGGCAACTAGGCTATTTGCCTTTTGAGACTTTGCTTACTGCTTCGCAGAACGCTGGTACTCCTCCCGCTTATCTGATCCAGTCTCACGCTCTGCACTATGCTTACTCCGCCCAGTTACTTTATAGAGCCCCCAATCCACACAATCAAAAGGCTCCAAAGCTAAATTGGCTCGGCTATGCCCCAAACTACCAAGGCACCGAAGTACTGCCATACAATCAAGAGGAAGTCAAAAATATCGCCAGATTATTTGAAGGGGAAGCTCGTTACGGGGAGGCTGCAAGTTTGGCTGACTTTATGGCAATAGGGACCAATGCGCGCTTTTTGCACCTCTCTATGCATGGTTATCCCAATGAGGACAATCCGATGTATTCTTACCTGGCTTTCGCTGGTGATAGCCTCAATCGTTTACATGCCTACCAGATATTTGACCTTCAGCTCAATTCCGAATTGGTCGTTTTGTCCGCTTGTAAGACTGCCTATGGTCCGCTAGCCCAAGGCGAAGGGATTATGAGTTTGAGTAGAGCGTTCCGCTATGCGGGCTGCCCGAGTATCTTGACCAGCCTTTGGAGTGCTGATGGTTCGGTGGCAAAAGACCTATTAGCCGATTTTTATGCAGGCCTACAAGATGGCAAGGCCAAGGATCTTGCTTTAAGAGAAGCCAAACTAAATTTTCTACAAAGCGCTCCTCCCAAT
>JBCAWW010001333.1:0-1584 GCA_038534415.1 Bacteroidota bacterium
CAATGCCAAAGGGTTTATTTCCATGTGGGCTATGGGACTCAATCAAAGTCGATTTGGGGTCGATAAAAATTTTGCTCTATTAAATTTATCCCTCATGACGGGACAAGTAGGGAAAAAAGGGTCAGGTCCATTTTCCCTTACCGGTCAACCCAATGCCATGGGAGGTAGAGAGGTTGGGGGCATGTCTACCTTATTAGCCGCTCACCGAGATCAGAGCAATCCAGCACATCGACAAGAGGTAGCAAAGTTTTGGAAGGTAAATCAACTTCCCGATAAACCAGGTCTTACGGCAACCCAAATGTTTGATGCCCTAGATTCAGGTGAGCTAAAAGCGATTTGGATCATTTGTACCAATCCAATGGTGAGTCTCCCCCAACTCAACAAGATGGAGAAAGCATTACAAAACGCTCGGTTTGTGGTGGTACAGGATATTTCAAATCGTTCTGACACTACCCAATTTGCAGACCTTCTTTTACCGGCAGCTGGTTGGCTAGAAAAAGCAGGGACCATGACTAATTCTGACCGTAGGATAAACTACCTACCTAAGGTCATTGATCCACCTGGTGAAGCACTAGCTGATGCGGAAATCCTGATTCGATTTGCTAATGCGATGGGTTATGATGGATTTAACTATCAAAATATTTCTGAAGTCTATGATGAGCATTGTCAGCTGACCAAAGGCACTAATATTGATATTTCTGGATTAAATCATGCTCGTCTACAAAAGGAAGGCTCCTTCCAATGGCCAGTTCCATATATAGATCATCAAGGAACCTCTAGGCTTTTTACGGACAAAAAATTTCACACTCCAAGCCAGAAGGCCGTATTCAATGTACCCCAGCAATCACAGATCCCAAACGAAAGACCAGATGACACCTACCCGCTCATCCTTACTACTGGTCGTATACGGGATCAATGGCATACGATGACCAAGACAGGCAAAGTCAATAAACTAAACCAACATTACCCTATCCCATTTTTAGAAATCCATCCGGTAGACGCTATGATACGCGGTTTGAAGGAGGGAGATATAGCAGAAGTTGAAAACGAACGAGGGGAAGTGAGGGTTAAAGTCCAGATCACTCGCAATATTCGTTCAGGGGTGGTTTTTCTTCCTATGCACTGGGGTAAAATGCTAAACCAAAAATTTAGTCGTGCCAATAATCTGACAGCCAACCGTTATGATCCGGTTTCCAAAGAGCCAGATTACAAATATTCAACAGTAGAGGTAACCAAATTTATCAAGCCTAAACAAAAGATCTGTATTATCGGGGCGGGAGCTGCAGCTTATCAGTTCATCAAAACCTATCGATCTATCAATAAAAGAGATGAAATTCATGTATTCTCCAAAGAACAACATCCATTTTATAATCGGGTCTTATTACCAGAATATATTAGTGAGCACTTGCATTGGGAAGCTCTTGAAAAACTCAAAAAAAACGAACTCGATAAACTAAGGGTTAAGCTTTATCCCAATTCTACCATTGAGAAATTAGATCGCGAGGCCAAACAGATTTTTGATGAGCAAGACAATTGCTATCAGTATGATATATTAATCGGAGCAACGGGTAGTCGTCCTTTTAT
>JBCAWW010001334.1:0-1575 GCA_038534415.1 Bacteroidota bacterium
GATTTAAGTGGTTCCTTTATCGACCACCACATGCTTATACCATACACTCATAGTCCCGTCGATGCCATGTCGCCCCCATGAGTATAAAGTTGTTAATCGGACCTTCAATGAACTAACTATTAGACGAAGGTACTGATAAATGGTTACACTTCATTTGAATATTTGTAACATACTAGTAATCTTCAAATACCTGCATGACCGGTAGGGCCTTATAATCAAAGTCAAAAGTGGTCATATTTTCCCAAGGAGAGCCTATAGTGGACTCTGGACCATCAAAAGCAACATAGTCTGGCGCCCACCAAACAAAGCCGGCACCTCTTCCATCCGGCACCTTTTGCAAGAGCTCCACAATTTCTGCTAAATAAGCCGCTTGTCCTTCGGGCGTAGCCGCAAAGCCCGTTACGAGATGATCATTGCCCCCAACGATATTATTGGTCCAATCGTCCCAGCCAAGGGTCCAAGGATAGGCCGTTTCGACAAGGATAATGGGCTTTTCAAAACGATCCGCAAGCATATTGAGTTCTTGTCTCAACAGCTTCAAATCTTTGGTGTGCCAGCGGCTATAGTGAGAAAGGCCAATCAAATCAAAAGGGACATTTTGAGCTTCTAGTTGGTCAAAAAAGCTTTCTCTGTTGAGTACCCCAGAAAGGTGAATCATGCGATGAATCTGCACTTCATTGGCTTTGGCGATCCCATCGACAGCGGCAATCGCTGATTTGAGGAGTTTTGCATACTGAGGAAAATTGCCCCAAGCTCGACCTGTTTCCCAGAGAAAACCATCATTGGTTTCATTGCCAATTTGAATTAGGTCTGGCAGTACATTTGCCTGCTCAAAATGCGTCAAAACCCTCAAGGTATATTCATAAATGCTGTCTTCTAATAAGTCGACACTAAGGCCTTGCCATGCGGCAGGAAGGGTCTGATGACCGGGATCGGCCCAAGTATCCGAATAATGAATATCCAATAGCCAAGGCATTTTGATCTGCGATAATGCCTCCGCGATTTTCAACACTTCCTCTAAGCTCGATGCCGCCATAACAGGATCATTGAGATCGGGTGTATGAAATAGTCTTAGCCGGACTAGGTTTACGCCAGAGGATTGTAAATAGGCATACATATCGACGATCTCTTCCCCAGACTCCTCTTTAAAAACTACTCCTTCTTTGTTTAGCAAAGGCTGATAAGACATGTCCATGCCCGTAAAGAAACTGGTATTCAGACTAATCGTATCCTCTTGAGGCTCCTCTTTTTCGTCAGGTGGCAGTTGAGGTTCTGGCTTGCAGCCGAACGCTAAAAAGCATAAAAGCCCCAATATGATAGAGACGCCCAAAGTAGCGTCTCTATTATGATATTTTTTTATCTGATGCATATCAATCAATTTCTAAGATCAAGGGCTTAGCGGCTGGAAGCCTCAGCTGAGCGTTCAGCGAATAGCTGGCCCCACTCAACACATCTTTAGCCGTTTCATCGCCATCTAGCATATCGCTAAAACGGCTAAGGTCAAGCTCGACTTCCGTCTCATTTTTGTTGAGGATCACCATTAGCTTTTGATCTTCATTGTATCGAAAATACACA
>JBCAWW010001335.1:0-1574 GCA_038534415.1 Bacteroidota bacterium
AGCGCATTTTGTTATCGCTCCATCTAGGAACATAAATTAGGCTCTCTTTAAGGCAAGATAATTTCAAAGGCCCTAAATTAGGTACCGAGACAAATTTGGCCCAGGGACATGAGAGGAGCGATTTTCGCAGGTCTCTGTACTTAGTATGTCTTATTACTTACCCCTAATTCCTTCCATTCATCATTATCCACTCAAGCGGTCAAACATGCCAGCGTCCTCCCATCAAAACGCTCAAGAAATCTTCAACCAGGCTGCTCAGCGCTATGAAGAAAAATATATGGATCTCAGCTTATACCAAGCAGGATTAGAAGCGTTCTGCGAGCAGATAAAAAACCCAAAGGCTCAAATCCTAGACATCGCCTGTGGCCCGGGCAATCTCACTCAGTTCCTGCTTTCGCTTCGCCCTGACTTTCAAATCTTGGGGATCGACCTAGCCGAGAAGATGCTCAGTCTCGCCAAACGCAACAATCCTAGCGCCACATTCCAACTCATGAATGCGACGGAGATTTCTAGCCTCCCAACTATCTACGAGGGCATTATTTGTGGTTTTGGCCTCCCCTATTTGAGCAAAGAGGAGGCGATCCAGCTGATATTCGATGCCGCAGATTTACTCAGGCTTCGCGGAACGCTTTACCTGAGCACCATGGAGGGCAACTACGAGAGTTCAGGCTTTGTAGGTTCTAGCGAGGATAAGAGCCAGCAGCTATACACCTACTATCACCAAGCCGATTATTTGATCGAGGCTCTGCAAAAAGCCGGTTTTAGGCAGATTGAGCAGCAGCGCCGGGAGTACATGCGGACTGAGGGGCAAATAGAACGAGACCTCATTTTGATAGCGAGCTGTTGATAACAATCTCAATCCTCAATTTTGCCCTTGGCTCTACTTTGTAATTGACATTTTTTTGGCCTTATTGCCTTAACACAATTTTATTTTCACAACCTAAACACATCAACAATTATGTTGCGAACCTTCATTTTGGCGCTACTAGCCCTCTTTCTATGCAGCTCCTTTAGTTTTCACACCTCCATAGATCCTGAATGTCTAGCCAATATTCGCGTCGGCAAATTCAAAACTATTTCTCATCAGGGGCGTGAAATCCTCTGCGAAATCAAACGCAGCAAAAACAAGCAAATCGAAAGCTACAATTTTGGTAAGACAAAGATTATCTCAAGGGTAAAATGGCTGAGTCCTACTCGTTATACCCTGACTACGCTCAAGCATGTAAACATAAATCCGGGCTGCGATGAGATAGGCGCTGTAGCAACCATAGACATCATTGCTTGTGATGGTGATTATTACACCTATCGCTGGACCCAAAAAGGTTGTGGGAGCGGAGAAGGGCGATATAAGAAGCTCTAAAGATTCTTTTTTATGCTGCCGGCTGCGCCGAACGCTCAGTCAGCTCCCAGTCTTACTTATTCTGAAGAGTACTTATACTTTCCCAGAGAAGTATCCTTATTGGATCCATATGGAAATCATCACACGATCAAATCTATAAAGCAAAAACACATTATGCGACACCTCAGCCTATTCGTATTCCTCAGCCTTTTTAGCCTCAGTCTCATCTTTGCCC
>JBCAWW010001336.1:0-1571 GCA_038534415.1 Bacteroidota bacterium
ATAAAAAAGCCTAAGAGAAAGGGCAAATTTGTAAATATGAAGTTCAAATACTGCTCAATGAATAAGTCCGATTGGGGAAGAATCATTTCTTCCACAAAATTATCAGACAATACAAAGAGGAAGAAAAACAATTGGAAGCTAGCAATCAAAAAGGCAAAGCCACCAAAGCCCATCATCAGCCATCCAATCACATTTACGAAAGAGGATTTTTTTGTTGTACTGTTTTCCATGCTACTTACTAGTCAAAACTTCTACTCCCGTCCAACCATCAGGCACCCCGTTTTTGGCGTAATTCTCAGCATGTTTGAGAAAATACTGGCTAGCCAAATCATTGGGAAACACCTTTAATACTTCCTTAAACAGTCCCGCAGCATCTTTGAAACGCTTTTGAAAATAAGCTTCATACCCATCTAAGAAGTAATGCAAACTGGCAGACTTGAGATCAAAGCGTTGACCGGGGTCTCCATCAAAAAAGTCATAAAGTGCAATTGGCGTTTTCCGACCTTTGACCATCACTTCACCCAGCGGACGATATTTAAACTCACTGACATCGGATAGGCCTTCAAAGGTTTGCCCACTCACGATGGTGGTAACACCATAACGCTTGGTTAGGCCTTCGAGCCGCGCGGTAGTATTGACGGTATCAGATACCACGCCGACGTCCATACGCTTTTCGTCTCCAATAACGCCAAGCATCAGAGATCCGGTATGAATACCAATACCGATACGAATGGGATCACGTTCTTTCATGATCCTCTCCTCATTATATTCTCGCACTTGATAGTGCATATCTAAGGCCGCTTTGACCGCATCTTGTTCAGAAAGCATACTATCCTTATCATCAGGCATAAACAGCGCTAATAGCCCATCGCCATAATATTGGTTGACAAACCCACGATTGGTTTTAATCACGGGTCCAACCCGACCGAGATATTGATTGAGGAAAATAAAGTTTTGCTGCGGCGTCATTTGCTCAGACAGGGTCGTATAATCTCGAATATCTGAGAAAAAGAGGGTTACTCGCTTTTCGACTTGATCACCGAGATTTACATCTAAGATGCTTTCTCGTCCTAGCGAGCGCAAAAATTCGTAAGGGACAAAGCGGTCAGTCGCGGCATTAATCTTTTGTTGGATTTCAAGATTATTTTCTAGCGCAGCGCGCCTTTCTTTTTCAAGCAAATTACGCTTATGCCCTACCGCTAGGGCAAATAGACAGAGCTGCAAGGCGATACCTGCTTCTAAAATCGTAGGATTAATATCTCCCAGCCTATAACCGGCCTCGCTCAGCTGTTCGGTAAAGAAGGATAGGATGATCGGGACAATCACACCAAGAAACAAAAAGCCAGTAGCGAGTAGATAGTATTTGGCAGGTGAGAAGCCTTTATTGTTTACCCTGAAGCCCCAAATAGGGAGAAATATCATTGCCACAAAGACCAGACAGGCATAACAGATCGCCGAGAAGCCAAAGACAAATATCAACAATATGGGGAAATCATTTGGGCTAAAGTTTTGAAAAAGGATATGCGCTGTAATACCGGTCAAAAGGCTCGTCCCGATAAATAATGGCAGAT
>JBCAWW010001337.1:0-1569 GCA_038534415.1 Bacteroidota bacterium
GGAAAGGCCTATCCCTTTTGTCTTATCTTTCCTCTATCATGCGAAAAACAATTGCTTTCTGTTTTCTGCTAAGCTATCTCACGGGCTACGGGCAAAGTGCTTTTACTGAAATATCAGCTGAAGCAGGCATTAACCACGCTTTTGAAGTTGACCTCGCCACTTTTGGTGGAGGGGCAGCCGTACTAGATTTTAATCTGGATGGCTATGAAGACCTTTATGTCACGGGAGGTAATGCATCTGATGCCCTTTATCGAAACAATGGCGATGGTACGTTTACCAATGTTTTTGAGGGGGCCGGCTTCAGCCGAACGCTTACCATCCATACCCAAGGTGCTGCTGCCGCTGACATTAACCGTGATGGCTACAAAGACTTACTCATCACTAGCATGAACTTCAATGATGAAAACCGTACGATTGCACCCAATTTGCTTTATCTCAATCAGGGTGATGGCACTTTTGTAGACGTAACTGCTGCATGGGGCTTGGAAGACTATCGTTCCAATAGTATGGGCGCTTCTTTTGGAGACCTAAATGCGGATGGCTACCCTGATCTATTTATTGCTAACTATTATGATAGTGCACCTACGGGCATCTCCTTCTATAATGGTAACACCATTACCAATTCCTTTGTCCCGGCCAGGGACTACCTATTTATCAATGCTGGCGGACGAAACTTTTTCCTAGGCAATGATTTATATGGGCTAGATTACTCTGGATTTGGCTTTTCCGGTCTGTTTACTGACTACAATAACGATCAAAACTTAGACCTCCACATTGTTAACGATTTTGGCTTTCGTATCACCCCAAACCTGATGTTTCGCAATGACTACCCCGAACCAAAGATGACCAATCGAGCTTTTTCACTCGTTCTCAATTTTGGTATGAATGCGATGGGCAATGCGGCCACAGATTATAACAATGATGGCTGGATGGACTACTATGTAACTAATCTGGGGACTGGACTCTTTGCTGTCAGCGATGAAAATGGGACACAATTTGTTGATGGCGGGCAGGAAACGGGCTTGGCCTTGGCAGTGATTGATGATTCTATCTACTCTGGGCTACCGATCAGTTGGGGAGCCAATTTTTTTGATTATGATCATGATATGGATCAGGACCTTTTTGTCTGTAATGGTGCCCTAAACCCAGATATTCGTCTTAACCCCAATCTGTTTTTTGAGTCCCAAGAAGGCCAATTCACAGAAAAGGCGAGTGAGGTAGGACTCAATGATTATAGCATTGGTCGTGGATCAGTGGTATTTGACTTCGACAATGATGGTGATTTGGACATCTTTACAGTCAATCAAAAGCCCAAAGATCCCAACGCGCTCTTCCCTAACCCACGGAGCCGTCTATTTCGCAATGATGCTGCTAATGGCAATTGGCTTAAAGTCAGTTTAGAGGGAGTAAATGCCACTAAGAATGGCTTAGGAGCACGTATAGAGTTAGTCGTTGACGGAACGCTTCTCATCAAAGAAATATATGCTGGATCTAGTCACCTATCGTCTAACTCGACTATCGCCCATTTTGGTTTAGGGACTCAAAATGAAATCGAAACTTTGACGGTTA
>JBCAWW010001338.1:0-1569 GCA_038534415.1 Bacteroidota bacterium
TTTTATTTTATAGACTGTTTGTCGCTATGAGATCACTGAAATATTGTTGCTTAGCCCTTCTTGCAACAACTCTAGCCCTGGCTTGCGAAAGCGAAAAAGAACCCTCACAAGCCAAGGTAGAAGCCGATACACTGAATCAAATAGAGCAGGATCCAATGGTACAATGCTTGGAGGTTGCTGATCAGATTTGTGGAGCAGGAGTTTGGTTTGCTATCCTTGGGGAGCAGATCAATAATTTACCGCTTGATGATTTGGAGGCATTGGAAGTGGCGGATTCAGCTTTATCCGAATCTGGCTATGTATATATCAAGCGTACGATCTATCTCGATGGAGGAGAAGTCGTAGTCGAAGGAACGTTCCTCGAAGAGGAAAAAGCCACAGAAGAAGAGCTAAATGTCAGTAAGGTTCACCGGATATTTTTTAGAAACCCTAGCTTCCGTACCCTAAGTGATTTGAAGGTAGGGGAGACCGTTCGTGCAGTGATGGATAAATACCAGGGACAACAACTGGAAGTTTCAGTTATTCCTGATTACGAAACGGTGGTAGTACAGCTGCCAGATGAGGGAAATATGTTTTTGCATTTTAGCGATCCCGCTAACGAGTGGTCTTCCTCCGCTGGTGAAAATCTAAGCATTGAAAGCCTACCCGCTAGTTGGCAGATTCGCGAAATCGTTGTGATGTAGCTTTTTAGATTGCTAACCACTTAAATTCATATTGCTTCTCTGGTATGCGGATACGCTCAGAGATGCGTCTAAGACGAGTCGGTAATTTCATCAGATAATCTCTCGCTCTTTGTGCTTCGTCATTGAGTTCGATGACATTGCCAATGTTCCAGCGCTTGAGTAGATCGTCAAGAATATCGATATAATCGAAGGTGGTATAAACGCCCAGGCGCTGAGCTGCATCCGAAAAATGGTCAAATAATTCTCCCATCGGATTGCCCGATTCACGTAGCATATGAGCTGGCATGACGATTTTTTTCTTCATCATATCAGCAAAAGCCAGCATGACTTCGCTTGGGTCCAGCTCAAAAATTTGGCGAATAAACTCGATATAAGCGTTCGCATGGCGAGCCTCATCCGCTGCAATATTGCCACACATCTTGGCTAGTTTGGGGTTGTTGCCCTTCTTTGCTAGAGCCGCCACCCTGCGGTGAGAAACATTGGTCGCTAATTCCTGAAAACTGGTATAGACAAAGTTGCGATAAGGATCGCGTCCTGTCCCAATATCAAAGCCATCGCTGAGGAGATGTTGGGTCGAAATCTCCATTTCCCGCATATTGACTCTGCCGGAGAGGTATAGGTACTTATTTAATACATCGCCATGGCGATTTTCTTCAGCTGTCCAGGCTCTTACCCATTTGGACCAACCATTTTGTCCATCTTGGTCGACCCCTTCTACATCCATCAGCCATGCCTCATAAGTCGGTAGGGCTTCTTCTGTGACTGTATCTCCAATGAGAACCGCCCAAAAATCATAGCTGAGTTCTTGTGCCAATTCTCGTAATTCTCTTACCTCTTCGTAAAAGGTATCACGAGTAGAGTCGGGGAGAAAATCAGAAGGTTGCCA
>JBCAWW010001339.1:0-1556 GCA_038534415.1 Bacteroidota bacterium
CTACATCATCCCCAATCCAGACTCTATCTCTAACGATAGTGTTTTTGCTCAGGTGATCAACCTTTCCTACGCAGACCAAACTGCTTTTCCGCCACCAAATAGTCGCAGGCACTACGATATGGAAGGCATGATTTGGTATCAGGATAGCCTATACCTCTTCTCTAAAAACCGAACCAATCCCTTTGATGGCTATACTCGACTTTATAAGTTACCCGACAATGCGGGTACCTACTCTGTCAGTCCAGTAGACAGCTTTTATACTGGCCCTGGTCCTAAAGAAACTTTTTGGATTACGGGAGCAGATATTAGTCCTTCCGGCAAACAGCTGATGCTTCTCTCATATGATAAGGTGTGGCTATTTTCGTGCTTTAGTGGGAGCGATTTCTTCAATGGTGATGTCCAACAGCTTAGCTTAAATTCGCTGGGCCAATACGAAGGCATTAAGTTTATCGACGAAAACACCGTTTATATCAGCAACGAAACCTCAGTTACCGGTACCGCCGCCTTAAACAAAGCGGATATCAGTAGCTTCGTTACCGTACCCTTTGTCGATTTAGGTCCCGATATTATCACTTCCAATTTGACCGCTACCCTTTCTGGCGGTTCCCAACCCAATGGCGCTACATTTCTGTGGAGCAATGGATCGACCAATCCGCAAATCAACGCCAATATGAGTGGCACCTACTGGCTAGAAGTAAGCAATGGGACATGTGTAGAAAGAGACTCCATCGTGATCACCCTATTGTGTCAAGGATTTGCTAGTGGGGTCAGCGGTACGGATATCGACTGTTTTGGCAATCAAAACGGGATGATAAACCTAACCGTAATTGGCGGTACTCCCGGCTATATTTACAGTTGGTCAACGGGTGATACTACGCAAGATTTGAGCAATCTTGCGGCCGGTACATATAATGTCACTATCAGCGACCAAAATGGCTGTGTACGCCAACAATCTGTAACGATCTCTGAACCCACCGCTTTAAATGGTAGTATCCAAGGCACAGATGTAGCTTGTAATAGCGGTAGCAGTGGGGTAGTTGATATTAGCGTTTCTGGTGGTACTCCGGGCTATACTTATAGCTGGTCAAATGGCGATACCACCCAAGACCTCCTCAATGTACCAGCCGGAAATTATAGCGTTACCATTTTTGATGCGAACAATTGCAGCCTTCCGCTCAGTCAAACGATAAATGAGCCGAGCCCAATATTAGTAAGCCTAGCTCCCAGTCCGACCCTTTGTTTTGGCGAGGCCAGTGGCGGTATCAATCTCAGTGTCAGTGGTGGCAATCCGGGCTATCGCTTTGCTTGGTCCAATGGTGACACCACCCAAAATGTCAATAACCTCAACGCTGGCGTCTACGCAGTCGTGATAACCGATGCCAATAATTGTCCCATACAAGCAGTCGATACCGTCGATAATGCTCCGCCCATTGGTATTTCATTGAGCAATACTGATGCAAGTTGTGCCAATATCAATGATGGCAGTATCGATTTGACAGCAGTAGGAGGCACCCCTCCTTATCAATATACTTGGTCCAATGGGGACAGTACTGAAG
>JBCAWW010001340.1:0-1553 GCA_038534415.1 Bacteroidota bacterium
AGAGCAATTGGGTAAAAAAGTTCCCCTTATTCAAACTAGTCTAGATTAAAACTGTCGATAACCAGAGTCAATCATCAGTAAAAGTACAACATCAACGAATCCCTATTGGGCCTCTCAGCTTATTCTGCTGATTTTCAGGGGTCATAGGTGATTTTTGGACGGCGAATGTAGTGTTCAAGTAACTGCTCTAAGGAATTAAATTTTCCCGACCACCCCATCAAATTCGCACAGGCCTCATAAATCGTTGATGCCTTAGCCCCCGAATTGCGCATGGCTAAGATAGACTGACTACCGGCAGATTTGGAGAGTTTTTGCCTTGCTTGATCTACTAAGAGCGGATGATGCGCCCATCTCACCCTATTCAAACGAGGATCCGCTAGCTGTTGATCTAGCCAAATCTGAGCCGTGGTCGAACTTAATAAATCCTCTCCCCTTAACACAGCGCTAATCCCAAACAATCTATCATCCACGACCGAGGCAAGCTGATAGGCGGGGATTTTATCCTTGCGTCTAACCACAAAGTCTTGCATTCTGTCCCCCAAACTCATGCTGAGCCTTCCCTGCCAAGCGTCTTGCCATTGCACATGCACCAAAGGATCCGTTCTTACTCGCCAAGCTAGCTGATGCGCATCAAAATCTAAGGCCCTATCGTAGCAACGGCCGGTATATTGCCCATTTTCAGACTGCTCCATTATCTGTGAACGCGTACAATCACAGGCAAAGAGGAGGCCCTGCTCCTTTAAATGCTCTAAGGCTTGGGTATAATGATCCAGACGGAGATGCTGGCTCCAATTCTTTTCAAAATCCTCAGGTCCACTCGGCCCTTCATCCCAGTCTAGACCGAGCCATTTAAGTGTTTGGAAAATATCCTCTACATATTCGGGACGCTTACGAGAGCGGTCTAAATCATCGATACGAAGAAATAAGGGAGCGTTCTCGGCACGAGTCCAAAGCCAAGTAATCAAAAAATTGCAAGCATTGCCGATGTGTAAATAGCCACTTGGGGTTGGCGCGATCCGGGACTTGAACATGCCCTAATTTACACTACTCCATCGACTTTCATCTTTTCGACGGCGATAATTCCACTCAGGCAGGCGCCGGGAATGCCTTGGCCGGGATAAGTGCTATCGCCACAGATATAGGCTTTTTTGCCATCAAGTCGCGCATCAAGCATTTGCCAGGGCTTGATGTTCATGTATTGCGGATAACCACCCACAAAGCCCCATTCTCTTGCCGTCCATTTACGCCAAGCACCGGGGGTAGAAGCATGCTCAAAGATGAGTTTATCGCGTTCGAGCAAACCTTCTCTTTCGAGGGCTTTATAAATCGCGTCTATTACAGCAGCTTTATCGATAATTGGATGATTATCAGGGTCATGTACATCGAACGCCAAGGCGGAAGTGTTTTGCTGCGTGAAACGGTAGAGAAAATCGTTCCGCGCAGCGGCCAATACGAAATCACCACCGACAAGGCTACCCACCAAGCCAAAGCCGTCGTCTCATCTATCCCGATCAACAATACCTTGCCTTTGTTTAAGGAGGGAGATGTCAAAG
>JBCAWW010001341.1:0-1551 GCA_038534415.1 Bacteroidota bacterium
ATGCACAAATTTGAGGGAAGGAAGTTATTGAAACCATGTTCTCTTGAGGGTATTTTGCTTATACCGGAAGTAATACAATATCACTCCGCCAATATGCGCGATCAGGAGCAGTAACACTAACTTGGCAATGATGTGATGGGAAAGCATAATGGGATGAAAACCATCAGATATTATCTCTGGTAGATCCGCAAGCGCACCACTTTGTAAGGCTGGCAAGATGCCTTCAAGACTTAGGGATAGCATGCCCGAAATGCACATCCACATGATGACTAGATAAAAGCCATAATGGACTCCTTCTAACAAATACCACATAGCGGTGCCTCTTTGATAAAGGCTATTGGGTCTTTTGTCTTTCAAAAGGGCCAATAGCCGCACGAGGGTCAAAAGGAAAACCAGTGCCCCTGAGGCAAAATGAACTCTGTAAAGCAAAAATTTGCTAGTTCCTACGCTAAGACCTTCCATATAGATTCCGGTGCCGATCAGTACAAAAATCAATATGCTGCTCAGCCAATGGAGCCAGACGGTCCTTTTACTGTAGTATTCTTTCACAATAAGTCTTTTGCTTAGGCTTTTGCCTCTTCGTAGATATCAAATTCAGCCGAGATTTGGGTCATTTTATCAGCATCGGCAAAATCGGCATCCGTCAGTTTTGACAAGCGTTCTAAATACCAATCAAATTGACCATTTTTGAAAATGGTCAGCATTTTGCCGCCTGCTTTGCAACTCGCGGCATGCCATACCAATGGCGGGACCGTAATGGTGTCACCCGCTTTGGCAAGTATGGTTTTATCATCAAAGATCAATTCGACTTCACCTTCTAGGATATAGAAGATTTCGGTCATGATTTTGTGGTGATGACGGGCGAGATAAAATCCCGGTTTCAAGCTGTCTTCAACCATACACAACTCGCCATTGGTATGATTGGAGGAGAGTTTGACAAAACAATGGTCTTGCGAATAATCGTAGTTTTCGCCTTGGCCGTTTTTTATTACTTCAAAGGTGTCCATAGTCTTATTTTACTTGAAAGCGTTTCATTTTCATACTGGGACCCTCAATCATATTGGCATAATCCGCTACTGACTGCTCTCCCATAAATTTATTCATAGAGGCTGCTGCGTCGGCCATGGTGTTCCACCGAACGACGACCACTATTTCTCCGTCTTCAGCGGCAGCACTTTCTCTACTGATAAATCCCGGCTGTTTGCTGGTGTAATCTTCTTGGATTTTGGCATCTCTTACCCAAAAAGCCTCAGGATCGACTTCCGCCTTATAGCTAAAGGTGGTTATTTCGATGACATAAGTATCGGGGGTTTGGCGTTCCATAGTTCTGGAAAAAATATTAGAGGTGAAAAAAGGATAACTAGGATTTCTAATTGCTTATACATCGCTCGTTTTACCCTCCCAAGGAAGATTTTGCGAGGAGATATAAGAATGTATCCGACAGCAAAGGTCAAATCCTAGCCCTCAAAAAGGAAGGTAGAAATCGGTCAAAAGACTGTAAAAATGGGAAAAACAGATATTAGAGAGTTTTTGACAAACTCTCCAATATCT
>JBCAWW010001342.1:0-1549 GCA_038534415.1 Bacteroidota bacterium
AGCTTGACCATATTTGACCGTAGAAGACAAGACGGGGGTTTGGTCAATTTTTAAGGCTAGCATTGCTTCTGCCTCCTCCTCACTGAGCTGGACACTTTGCAGATAAGCACTTATGGCTTTGAGACTCAGCACAGTACCTTGAGTGCTGCCAAAATAGCCTACGCCACGTCTTTGTCCGTAGATAAAGCTCAAAGCAGATTCTATGTGATTGGATTTAGGATTTGGAGACTCGAGCATCGCCAATACTGCAAATGCCGCCGTTTCGATTTGATAGTTCATTCCGCGAGAGCGGGTAACCGAATGAAATTCCTCTTTATTTTTGCTTGGCCAAGCCCCATCCGTTTGTTGCAAAGCTAACAATTGGGTAAGCAACTCATCGCCATTTGCCTGATCATCTAGCAAATAGTAGGAGCGACAGGCCAAGGCCAATAGATAGGGATTTTGGGTTTTGACCGCATGGGCTCGGACTCTTGCTAGTTCTTTATCCAAATCCTTTTCCCCCGCTTCGATCAAAGCATGCACTGTATAGGCGTTGCGTACTTTTTGATCAGATCGACCATAATACCCCGTTTTCGCGCCATCTTTAAATCCTCCATTGCCATCTCGCATCTGCAAAAGATAGTTTCTGGTACGGGCGATCAGCGATTTGGAAACTTCAGGGAAGACCTTTTGCATATCATTGAGCTCCATCAATCCATAGGCGCTCAGGCCCATCTTGGCCGCGGGTCGGCCGTATAGGTCAAAGCCTCCACCTACAATTTCGTAGCCTTTGATTTTGCGATAGCCATTTTTGATAAACTTGAGGGCCTTTTGTTTGATGGCGGGTTTGATTTTACCGCTCAATTGCAGCAGCATCAAGACCAATACATTGGGGTATAGACTAGACGACACCTGTTCAAAGCATCCATGAGGCTCTCTCAAAATGGATTCGGAGCCGTTGACCAATTCGCTATATACATCCGTAAAAACAGCGAAGGAAGCCTCAACCGTGCCCGGCACTACATCTTTGAGCATAAACTGCATTTCGTCCTCGGCCTGATTGCCTGCCATACTGATTTCGAAGGGGAAGCCTTGTCGGCGAACGCTCAGTTTTAGGTCTCGCTTTTCCTGATAAGCATTAGCGGCAAAATTGATCTGCAGGGAAGTTGAAGGGATGTCAGTGACCTTGATAGTTAGATAGATAGTCTTGGCACTTTGCGGGGCCAGATTGATTGCTTGGGCAGCCTCACGTACATCTAAAAACTCTAAGCCAGTCGGCAAGCTAGTATTCAAATTGCCGTTGATTGGCTCATCCGTGCTGTTTAGAAATTGGACAGGCAGCATCAGCTGATCTCCCACACTCAACCAGTTGGGGCTAATGACCTTCATAGCAAAGGGCAATTCGGTATGGTAGACCTTCTCTTCATGCGTCCAAGCGCCTCGACCGTCCGTGCCTTCAATACTGATGCGATAAGCACTAGCCTGATCAGGATTGTGATAACGAATCTCGGCTTCTCCCTTTTCATCCGTAGTCAGTGCACCTTCCCAAAAAACTGTTTTTCTAAAATCA
>JBCAWW010001343.1:0-1548 GCA_038534415.1 Bacteroidota bacterium
AAATCATAGACAGCATCTCCTTATATGATATGCAGGGGAGATTGGTTGCGGCTAGTCGCCGAACGCTTAGTCTTGACCTCAGGGGTTTGCCAAGCGGACTTTATCTATACCGTATCCGCAGTGGTGACAAACTAGCAATGGGACGAATATTGAAACCTTGAAGCCTCCTTACTCCTTCAATACCCGAAAAGTTCCTCTCTCTGTTCGTAAAAAATAAACAGCAGCAGGCAAAGCTCCCAAATCGATGCCTTCGCCCCTTGGCTGCCAAGCGCTTTGCTTACGTCCCAATACATCTAAGACTTCTATCGTAGCCAAGTCTATCCCGCTAATCTCCACCAATCCTTTAGTGGGGTTGGGCCAAATACTTATAATCTGACTGGGATCTACCCAAACTTTGATCACCGATGAATACTGCTCTCCGCCATCCACACTCACTTCCTTGAGGCGATAATAATTCCAGTGAGCCACGGCATCTTGATGCTGAAACTGATAGTTCTGCGCAGCAGGCTGAGTAGGGACTTGGCTCAACTCTTCCCATCGGTCATTGCCAGCACGATGCTCAATGCGAAAACTAGCACGCTGAGGATTGTTTTCGGCTTCCCAGCTTAGCTGAACGATTCCCGCTTTGCTAAGTCCACTAAAATCCATTTTTGCTAAGGACAATACGCTTGCAGTCGTGCAAAACACTCGGCTATCTCCATTTGGAAAATTGAAGTTTTGGAGCGCATTCCAAATGTGAGTAACGACCGTGCTATAATTATTGCGGATAGTGCTGTGAATGATCGGTGGCGCATTATAAGTCAAAGGCGTCTGTTCTTGATACATCGCCATATAGGTAACCATTGCAGCGAGAAAATAGGTAGAGGCCATGCCGTGAGGCGCATCGTCTTCATATAAGCTATCGATGGGGATCTGATCAAAAGGACTTTGGGCCAGCAAACCACTGATGATCGGGCCTACTGGGATCATACTCACACATTGATTGGGACGAGCTGCCACAAGCGAGTCATGGTACTCAATAAACCAATCGTGAAAACCCGCATTGAGATAGGTATTGTATGCGGTCCACTCTGCCGCTGTAGGAGGAAAGCCTGCGCCCAAAAAGCTGGCCATATCTGGCCAATTTTCATAGACATAAAGATCCAAAGAATCTTCTTGCAAATTGACCCAATCAAAAATCGAATCCGTCGCCGTAAGCGGCGTCAAAGTACTATTGAAATAAGGCAAAGTAGGCGCCTGGTATTGGACAAAGTTGGCGGGGGTGAGCAGGATATTACTAATGTCTGCTGCACCAAAAGATTCGTTTGCATCGTCCCAGGCGGGTTCTACAAAATCAAAGCCCCATTGTGAGCTTGCCGGAAGATTGACATGGGTAGTCAAAAAGCCGTACTGCCCAGCTACCTCATAGTCATAGCCCGCTTCTTGGGCCAAAAAGTGAAACCAATGCGGGACCGAGGTCTCTTGACTAGGGGTTACATTGACTTGAAATTCGTGGTGGATTAGGCTATGCCCAAAAATATAGGTACGCAGGGTGTCTTGGGCGGATAG
>JBCAWW010001344.1:0-1538 GCA_038534415.1 Bacteroidota bacterium
CTAACTGAATTTGCGGATTAACGTTTGCACCATGGCAGGACAAGGTTTACATCAGACTTACAAAGTGGCGACTTATCTTGATATCGTCTTCACCCAATTGATAAATATTGGACATAAATTAGTTGTACTGGTTGCGCACTACACAGTGTAATCAACTAGAAATATAAATTCCTTTACAACAAAAAACTAATTTAAACAATGTACCTACAACCTCGACCCCAGCCTCAGCCAAAAAAAGCCAGACTAACTCCTTTTGAAACTTGGTGGGCAAACGTCTTGCCAGCTCCTGTTAAAGCAATTATGCCTCACTGGGCTATCTCCGCAGGAGTCCTGACAGGAATGGCTCTGTTTTGTGGTAACAACAACCTAGCTGTTACACTTGCCTCTCTTTTCTGGGCATCAATGTTATTCACGCTAGCTTTTAGAGGGTTACGACCTGTAATTGGCAAACAAAAATGGCTTATCGCTTGCTATCATGCCATGCTTTTCGCGTTTGTAGCGTCGCCAGTCTTTGCTCAAAATACTATTACCTCGGCTGGAGATGCTTGCGCCAACATAGGCTTGTTTGGACCAGTAGCGGTATTTGTCGAGAATATGCTCGGCGGTATCAAATTCGCTGGGGCCGATGGCGGCGCTTTAAGTGTTCTGGTCTGCCAAGTGATAGGCTTCCTGACTATCGCTTTAGTTCTGGGATTTTTAGGTGCTCTGGGATACGTTTCTTATCAAGTTGGCTATCAACGACAGCCAATCTCTACGACGTTAGATCCTCTCTTTGGCTTCTTGATTTTCGCGGGCGGCTCGGCTCTAATTATCGCTTTAATGACGGGTGATGGTGGAGGAGGAGCAGTGGTTAATTAGTCAGATCACTTTTAAGAATTAAACCATGCTAGAGAAATACCTCAATGGCGGTCGTGTCAACACGATGATTGGCACGGCCCTGGGTTTCGGCTTCGTAACTCCCAAGCAAATTCCTTTCGCCGCAGGGATTTTGGCTTGTTGTATACCTTTTATCCTTGCCAATCCTCTTAATGGATGTCTAATATTCATTGTCGCCTATGGTCTGTTCTGGCTCTTGACAGGCAACGACCCATCAGAATTTTTTGAGCGGCTGTCCAAGCCTAAAAGGTATATTGCCGAAGAGCCAGAGGTTGATTTTAGTCGAGGAGGAATTCCTCAAGCTAAGGAAAATAAAAAAGTGACTACCACCTACAAAGTCAAAGGAAAAGCCCAAACATATCATCATATAGAGAAAAAATTTAAGCTCAAAACATATCTTCAGATTGAGCTTGAAGGTAGAGTAGTAGGTACTTACCTACTACGTCGAGGCAATCAGCTAATGCTCATTTTCGGCTGGCATGTTTCTGGGATCGACCCCGCGTTGACAAGTCAGCAAGCTGACTCCAGTCTTGACTCTATCACTGACGCACTCAATCAGTTGCCGAAAGATTTGGACCTCAAATTCTACCAAAATGTAGAAGGTAGTTTTGAGGAATACCTGAGACTTCAATACGACGTTTTTGATGAATCACTAGATCCTC
>JBCAWW010001345.1:0-1530 GCA_038534415.1 Bacteroidota bacterium
GTTCCTGGCACTTATCTATTCCATATAAAATTGATGAGTCAAGATGGCGCTGTTTTCAGAGAGTTGACCTCTAAGATTGTGAGGAATTAATCACACCTTTGTTGTTCTCGAAACGAGTCTTATTATCCTGTCATTTAACCGCATAGGTCGTTTCATATTGATATCAAGGGTTCATTTTCCTTCCTTGCTAGGACACTTGATCTCTGAAATCAAGGCTCGAATCCCGCTCTCTCCGTCAGTAAATAGCTTTATTTCGTGTTTATGAGGCAGAGCGTCCCCATTTTGGTGTCATCAGCTAAGGCGTTATTTGGGAGGGAAAGTGAGGACAATTTCCAAGCTTTCGCTTGCAATGAATCTTGCCTTTTCAGTAGCGTGGCAGACAAAAAATCGATCTCCTTCCTTGAGCGCTATCTTGTCTTGTTCAGTAACTAATTGTCCAGCGCCCGCTGTTACGATGCCAACATAAAATGAATCAGCGCTTTTTTCATATTCTGAAGAAACTTCGATTTTGTTGACAGCAAAGCATTCAGTTTGTTGTGGACCAATAAGGACATATTCATTTCCTCCTGATTGTTGCTCTATGAGGGTTGGGTGGCAAAAATGATCCTTTTTAATCTGTGCAACTGATTTTTGCTCAAAATTGATCATATCAATGGCAAAATCTACCTCTCTACCCATAAAGCGGGCTTCTTCAGGCAAAACGATACCACCTCGTTCAAATTCCAATCTCACCGCAAAATCTGTGGGTTCCATGATCTCTATCATCAAAACCCCTTCTCCTATAGCATGTGGCATACCTCCTGGTACGATAAAAACGTCCCCTACCTGAATGGGTATTTTTTCAAAACATTTGAGTAAGGCCTCAGTATTCTGTTCCAGAACGCTTTGTTTAAAATCTTTTTCGGCTATCGGATGCTGCATGCCTAAATAGATATAGGGATTTTCTACTTGTTCTCTGATTCCGAGAATAACGTATGCTTCGGTTTTTCCAGCATTACTATTTAGGTGTTTTTGGGCAAAGGCAATCGTCGGGTGAGCTTGAATATGTAGGCGAATGGCTGAATCAAGAAATTTTAGCAAAAATTGAGTATGAGCGCCAAATTTTTCGAAGTGAGTATCCCCAACGGTTTGCGAGGGAAATTTTTGAATCAAATCTCGTAGGAGATGGCTAGAGCCATTCAATTCGATGCTAGACAAGCCTTCTGTTTTTAGATGTTCCCGGCCTTTATTTACCGCAATCGTAGTTGAGGCAATCCAATCTTCTGGAAGTTGGCTGTCTTGAGGATTTGCTTTGCCTTCTCGTATATCCAACATCTTGCCACCGGGATAGGTACGCCAAATTCGATTAGGGGAAAGCGTAAAGATTTTGGGGATATTCATGCTTTATAAAGTTTGGAAGGTCGCGAAGATGCCTGAGTAACTCATATAACTGGTGAAAACAGCAAAGACGAATATGGCAGCAAGCCCCATATTGACTAGACTGCTGAACTTATGCTCCTTCATAAGAGAAGCCTTATTGCCTAAAAAGAT
>JBCAWW010001346.1:0-1520 GCA_038534415.1 Bacteroidota bacterium
TCTCACTACCATAAGTTACGATAAAAAGCACTAAGCACCAGCGTCATCCTCCTATTCAGAGAGCGGCCGCATAGGTTTCATGTAGGGTGTATTGCTTCGCAGAACGCTTGGCCGCGTTCCGCGAAGCGGTAAAAAGAAGGAGCTCGAATAATAGTTCCGCTCTTCTTATCTCCTCCATATGTTAAGAAGCCGTCTAAATATTCCGGCCTTAGAAGTAGGAGTGCTATATTGTGAGCAAGCTTAAACCAAACAAAAAGATGAAACCATCTAGCTTTTTTATCCCCCTAACGCTGATTGCGATTTTGACAAGCTTGACCAGCTGCGATGATAGCATGGGGGACAATCGCGATCCCCGAAAGCTCTATTTATCGGCTTCGGTTCCTGAAATAGATAAGACAAGAGAGGCGCGCATATTGACAGCATTTTTTGGACTGGACAATGGATTGACGCAGCGAGCAAGGATCATTTATAGCAAGGCAGCAGGCAAAGATGGGATGCCGCTCGTATTTTCACATGAACTAGACCCTAGCACTCTGGATGGGGCTGACTTTGCCGTTAGGACCCAAGATGGAAGTATTTTTGAGGTAGAAGCGGCTAGCTTTCTGCCAGCCAATGAAGAATTTGAACTGAGGACAGTCTTACTCATCGGGGAATACGGCAATCATCCTGATAATCCTCCGGTTTTGGTCAAAGTCGTGGGAGACCTAAAGGCCAGAACGGGACAAAATTTCCAAGGGGATAGTATCACGGTTATTCCATTGGCAGAAGGACCAGTTTTGAGTTATGCAGAATATTTTACCATCGATGAAGAATATCCTTATGTCGCGGAAGGCAATGGCTGCGATTGCCCCAAAGATGAAACAAAAATGGTGGTTAAAGCAGTTTGGTCTGGGGGAGTGCGCGCCTTAAATGGAGAGGAACTTGGCGATAATGAGAAGGGGGATTTTACCGTTGGTTTGATTCAAGGTGCAGACACCCTAAGAGTGAGCCCTTTTCAATTGGCTGATTTAGGCGACAATGAAAATAATATTGATCTATGCCTGAAGGAATCGGGGATTCCTATATTCGTAGCAGTAAATGCAAATATCGCCATTGACCCCAACGATGATCCTAATCCCAAGACTCAAGTAAATGTGGTTAGCAGGTGGTAGCTCAGTTGGTGTTGCTGATCCTATTGGGTAGATAAGTCCTGCTCGCTTTCACGCGCAGGATATGCATTTTGCTTGGTAGAGAGTGGGGGATTCGAACCCTATCTATATATTACTGACTATCAATAGTTTGAGAATTTATATTTTCCTGGGTATCGGGAAGGTGTCGGCAAAAACGCTATTTTTCATAGATTTCTTTCACAATTTGTTTCGTTTTCAAAAACGACAAATTATCTTGAATTAGGCTTTAGATCCAAATTGTTATCCATACCTCTACTTTTTTCGTATATTCATTTTAGATCATTTGTATTGAATAATGGATGAATTTTTGTTGAAATACAATCAATTAAACAGGTTCTCTCAAAAGCAACT
>JBCAWW010001347.1:0-1518 GCA_038534415.1 Bacteroidota bacterium
TCATCCTCTATGATCAATACTGAGCCATATTGCTCCGTCATATCTGCACACACCAATATATGGTCAGGGAGGTTGACATTCTCTTCCCGCCAAATCACCTCCTTGGGACCACGATCCCAAACAAATTCATTGGCAATCTCAAAAACAGATTCATTGAGTGGATCAGGCGCGATGGCACGGTCTATGCTGATGACCAATTGTACGCCCTCAGGGCAGAAAGATTGCTCCAGTGCACTCAGCACTCGACGCAATGAGTCGGGGCGATTGTAGCCCACCACACAGATAGCTGGTACGTATTCGTATTTACTCAGGTCTAGACTGAGAGTCTCCGATTTACTTTCTACCATAATATCACGGAAGTAAGTGCTTTTCCTACAATTATCCTTTGGGATCGGGGTCTATGGCTAAAACTGTTTGTCCAAAGCTAATATTTGCCTCGTGATCCGTTTTAGCATTTCTGCCCATGAAAAGTGTTGTTGCGCAAATAAGCGGATTTTATCCCTCATTTCTTCCCATTGGGATTGATTTTGAAGGAGTTGACTACAGTTCTCAACAAAGGTAAGGATATCATTGTTGAAAAAAATCTCTTCCCCATTTGTAAAGGGCATTCCTTCTACACCGATGGGAGTGCTAACGCTTGGCATCCCTCTATGGGCCGCGTTGATAATCTTGATTTTGATGCCACTGCCAAAACGCAGAGGTGATACGAAAACCCGACATCTTTGATAATAGTCCTCTACCTCATCTACAAAACCGGTCAATATGACATCGGATAAGCGTTCGGCGAGGCCGGCTAAGTGCTCGTCAGGATCGGCACCGACGATATAAAATTTAGCCGCTGGCACCTTCGCTTTTAGTTGAGCCCAGCCATTTTCTAAAAACCATATCAAGCCATCGCGATTGGCCTCCCAACCCAAACTGCCCACAAACAATAAAGCGGGTTCCGTTTGGCCCCATTCTAATTGAGGTGCCTGCTGCAATTCTTCCTCTCCACAGGGGGTGATTTCTTGAAAGTTAGCCTCTGGACTACAAAGGGCTTTCAGGATCTTACGATCGTTGGGGTAGGCGAGTACTAGGTCTGCTCGTTCGCAGAACGCTACCTCTTTGGCCTTGATTCGCCGAGATTCCATGGCAGCCAGGAGCTTCCGCGCAGGATTGTTGGTTAGACGAGCGTAGCGTTCCCACATGACGTGCTCAGCATTGTGTTCGTGCAATATGACCTTAGGTCCTGATAGCGTTTCAGGTATGTACTGAAACATTTCGTAGTGGTCGATCAGCACATAGTCATATTGGGGGAGGCTTTGGTGTATTTTCTCTTCGAGAACGCTAGAGTAGTTACGGATAAAGTTGAGCGGGACGCCTTTGAGGTAGCTTTTGAGCAGCGCCTTCGGCGAACGCCCAATCTCGATTGCTTCACTAAAGTAATCGGCTAGGGCTAGCTGTTGTGAAAATGTGGCTTCATGTTGTTGATCCTCTCCTTTGAGCAATTTGAGGTATCGGTGATCACTGTGCTCAAAG
>JBCAWW010001348.1:0-1516 GCA_038534415.1 Bacteroidota bacterium
CTGAAATGTTCAAAGGCTGCCAGGTTTTGCAAAAAGGTATGGTGTGCGATCACCTCTCTTAAGGCAGTCGCATACTGTAAAGGTGCCAGAGAATTGATCGGAGTATAAGAACAATTCAAAACCTCTAAGCGAGTCAAATTTCGGATAGGGCTTAGTTCTCGGACCTTGGTGCCTGAGATATTGAGTTTAGTGAGGCGGCTCAAACGAGCAAGCGGGCCTAAATCATCTATTTCAGGATAAGGCGAAAGGTCTAATTCTTCAAGTTGTACCAAGCGCTTTAGCTCTCGGTATAGCATAGGATCATTGAGAATAAGGGTATCGAAGGCAAAATCTTCCTCAGCAAAAAGTTCTGATAAAGAGGAACGCATTGAATCGCCAATCGGCATGCTGGGCGGAATCAAAAGCGTATCACCTACGAGGGCAGCTAAATCGAGGTCTAAGATGTCTCCCATGCTTTGGGAATCATTGACCATCAATTGGTCAGCAAAAACATCTTTCCAAGGCAGAGACAATTCATTCCACCAATTGGCTAGGGCAGCATCCTCACTGAGGGCCGTAGTATAAATACTGGCAATCTTTAGGAGGCGATTTTCCTGATCTAAATTGATTTCAATGAATCGCTCTTGAAAGGTATTGATACTATCTCCTTCGACATTGATACCTTCTAGATGTCGATTGAGTCTGACAATAAAGAATAGATCGCCATTTTCTAGGAGGGAATGATCGACGGCCTCAACTTCAAAGTCAAAGCGAACTTGCTCATAAAAGAAATCTATATCCTGAAGATAGGCTTGGACATCTTTGTTGGTAACCACAGAGCGATAAGTAAGGAGATCGTCCTCGATTTGCACCTCAGCATTGTCAAAAATCTTGAGGTAGCTCTGGTTAATAATGATATCCTTTTCTCGGCGGGAGGTCTGGGGATCGCCGATTGTATTCATGACAAATTGCAGAAAACGGACTAACTGTCGGCTTTGCTGCTTGTATTCACTGAGCAGCGTGGTGTCAGCCATGGCGTCTTGGGCAGCGAGCGGTTGACTAAGCCCGATTGCAAATAATAGCCACAAGCAACATGCAAAGCGCAATTTCATTGGCGGTAGATATAGTTTAATAATATTTCTTTGTTTCCTTCTTCGATCTGGGTCATCTGCGTGATCAACCATCCACGGTTGCCGCCCTGGCGCTCCACTTCAGAAAGTTCGAAATACCAGTTTTCGATTTGAAAGAAGTGAAACTTGACCTTGTTGACCGTATGAAACTTAAGGTTTCCCTTTTTATACTCATACAAAAACAGTGTCAAATAATCCGGTTGGAAGCCTTGTTCGGTAAATTTTTCCGGATTATTCGCTTCGCGAAACACTTTTATCAAGTTCATGAAGTCAAGTTCATGGCTGAGAGGATGCAAAAAGTCAGGAGGATCACTGTCCCCCGCTTCGCGGAACGTTTTGGCAAAGGGCTCAAAATAGACATTGGTAAATACCCACTTGGAGCCGATGGTGTCTTCCTCTAGCTTGAG
>JBCAWW010001349.1:0-1515 GCA_038534415.1 Bacteroidota bacterium
CAATCAAATTTACAATCCCGTTTTGATAGAAGTAACGAGTCTTATTGCCATTAAATTGAGTTACCTCATAATGACTCTCGCTCGTTTTTCTTACCGGTAAAAGGGTCCCCGTCCGCTCCGAATAAATCGTTTTTAAGCCAATGGGCTCTGCAAAATACATGGACAAAACCGTAAACTGAATCGGCAAATTGATCTGCTTTACTTCATCATTGACTCGATTTTGATAGAGCGTCCCCTTTTGATATCCACTCGACATATCGGTCAAGTCTCCTCCTCTGAGGTTTTTGCTCAGACTAGACAAAAGGCCGCCTTCTTTAAACTCTGCATGATGGATAAATTCAAGCTCTAAGGTAAAAACAAGACTTAGCGTAACTCTGCCATGCGAATGTAAAATGACTTTTTCGCCTTCGTGTTTCTTTTCCACCTTCATGCTGCCAACCTGCGAATCTCCATAATAGACATCATAATTCAGGATCTGAGCGTTCACCGAAGGTGTCGAAAAAAACAAAGCCAATAAGAATAGAGAGTAGTGCTGTTTCATGGATGTACATTTGACTAAAAACGAAAGCTTTTCGAGATTAGTTTGTCCTATGAAAATAAAAATCTTGCCTAAATATGGCAATGCCCAATATCTTAAGCTCTGCCTAGATATTGGACATTTTTCCTTACTGCTTCGCAGAACGCTTGGCTAAACCCCTGCTAGTTGCAAGCGATCCCGCACCTCCATTAGGCAAAAGCCCAACAAGTTTTTCCCTCGCCAAGCATAAGGCTCATGGGCTCTCGGATCATCCTTGGCGAGACCGATCCCCCAAATGGGGTCCACTGGACTGGCTTCGACCAATACCCGGTCTTGGGTGCCTAGGAGGTAGTCGCGTAAAGCTTCATTTTGGGAAAACTTTAGGTAGTTGCCTGCCACAACAATCTCGCAACGATGCTGGGTCCAAAGCTTAGCCTCAAAACCTCTGACCTCTCGGCCCCATTTCTTCGCTTCGGCCGGGCTACTTGCTTGGAGGATTTTATCCAGATTTTCTGGGTCTGCAAATAGCTTCGCCTTGCCAGCCATCATATAATGTTCGGCGGTGGGGTAGAAGAGGCCCGCCTCGCGGAACGTATGGCCTCCCCACCATTGACTGAGACAACCAGCGCCGATGGTGCCGCCTTTTTCGGGCTTATTGCCCCAAAAATGCAGGTACTTTATCCTTTTGTCCTTGCCTAGCTCATGGTGGAGCCATTCGATATTGTATTTCATGATGATGGATTAAGTGGTTTTGTTGCCCATGATCTCTTGGTAGAGAGCAAGTATTCGGCTTCTTTTTTTATGTACCTCCTGCCAATTAATAGCAGCGCTGGAGTTACCGTTGAATGAATTTCCCGCCTCGCTCGTCCACATCATCAGATGAATAATCGCGTAGAGCCTGATGACTTTTTGTTGGGTTTCATTTAGATCCAAGATTCTGATGATTTCATCCTGATAGATCTTCTCAAATTCCTCCCCATGCCGTTTGGCATGGGGAG
>JBCAWW010001350.1:0-1513 GCA_038534415.1 Bacteroidota bacterium
TTTGCGTCAGGCCGGGGAGATGATAGGTTTGAGCAATAAGGTTGAATCCTAGCGCAAATACGCCTAGAAAAATCAGTAGGTGTTTCATGGGTTTTCTTTAATTGTGTGATCATACTTTTCCGTAGTTTAGACAAGTTGATGAGCTTTTTTCTGCTGTGCCGAACGCTCATTCTCTTCAAATTAAGCGGCTGAGCGTTCTGCGAAGCAGTCCAAAGCTCAAAACCAAATTTCCTGCGCCAACCGAAAGGTATTGCAATGTGCTTCGACGATATCCCTGATATGTACCGAATAGCCACCTCCCATGGAAACCGCAACGGGGATATTGTTTTGGTAGCAAGATTCGAATACAAAGCGATCTCGCGCTTTGCATCCGGCACGGGTACAGGCTATACGCCCTAATTTATCGGTTTTGAGGATGTCTACGCCCGAAAGGTAAAGAATAATATCAGGCGCTACCTTTTCAATCAAATTTGGCAGTGTATTACGCAGTATACCTAGGTATTCTTCATCCTTGGTGTCCAGAGGCAGGCCAATATCTAGGTCTGACTGTTCTTTTTGTAGCGGATAATTGGCTTCGCAGTGCATGCTAAAAGTAAATACCCGCGGCTCGGAACGAAAAATCTCGGCTGTGCCATTGCCTTGGTGAACGTCCAAGTCCACTATGAGGATGCGTTCGGCAAGGCCGCGATCCAAAAGATAATTTGCCGCAATCCCAAAATCATTGAGCAGGCAAAAGCCTTCGCCTCGGTCCGTGAAAGCATGGTGGGTGCCTCCGGCAATATTCATCGCTACTCCATACTCAAAGGCGTACAAACAATTGTCTATGGTGCCTTGGGCGATGGTGGTTCCTCTTTCGATCAACTGAGGGGAAAGGGGGAAACCTGTACGCCGTATCTCTTTGGGACTTAATTGCTGCTCTTTTAGCTTGGTCCAATATGCTTGGGTATGGGTTTGCAGGATGACAGAGTCCGCCACTTTGCTTGGTTCAAAAAAATTATCTTGACTAAGTGTGCCCTCATAGCGCAATTGCTCCGGAATGAGGCTGTATTTCTCCATCGGGAAGCGATGGCCTGCCGGCAATGGATGTTCGTATAAGGGCGACCAAGCAACTTTTAGCACTAGATTTTTCTGCTTTTTTAATTAATATGTATAAAACTTAAAAATACTTCCAACTATTACTATCTGAGCTCTGTCTTTGTTACATCTAATCAACCAATAATATGAGAAAGTTAGTACGATTTTTCGTTTATCTCTTTGTCATAGCCGGCGCGTACTATTTTTTCAAATGGGTAGGCTCTGGCCGAGACAATGACGATCATCAGGAACATGTATCTGTCGAGGTTCATACAGATGGAGACCATGATGAAGCACATCATCATGATGACCGCGATGGACATCGCCACTCCATCAAAAGCAGCCAAATGGTGGAAGTTGAGTCCTTTAACAAGCTCAGCGTCAGTGGCGCTTATGAAGTGCATCTTACCCAAGGCGAAGGTAAAACCATCGCCTTGGG
>JBCAWW010001351.1:0-1510 GCA_038534415.1 Bacteroidota bacterium
TAGAGCAGCAACTTCGGATGGGGGATACGCGCGTCAAAGTCAAGATCCCCAAAGGCGTCAGGCACGAACAAAAGTTACGTCTTCACCTCAGCAAAAGTGGCGGAGAAGATGTTTTTATTAGGATCATGATCAAAGATGATCCAGATTTTAGTCGCAAGGGTGATGATCTTTATACCACCACCACGATTGAAATGCTAGATGCTGTACTCGGCCGCAAGGTCCCCATCAATACCCTCAAGGGAAAAATGAAGGTTAGCATCCCTGCGGGAACCCAACCCGGCGATAAACTAAAGCTGAAAGGCTTGGGAATGCCCAATTTTGAAATCCCATCTTATAAGGGCGATTTATATTTGACGGTAAATGTCCGCTTGCCCAAGCAACTCAAACCCGAAGAAAAAGCACTCTTCGAAGCGCTCGAAAAAATCAAAAAATAATCCTACAAGCATGATGAACGCCATTATTACCTCTGAGTTTGGAGGCCCTGAAGTGATGCAAATCGGTAAACGTCCAATGCCAGAATGTGGGCCTGATGAACTGTTGGTCAAAATAAAAGCGACAGCCATCAATCGTGCGGATACCATGCAGCGTGCCGGTAAATATCCCCCTCCTCCCGGAGCTACAGATATCATGGGCCTTGAAATGTCAGGTGAAATCGTGGAGGTCGGTGCTAGCGTCAATGATTGGCAGCCAGGAGAAGCGGTTTGCGCCCTTTTGCCTGGTGGAGGATATGCAGAGTATGTAAAAATTCCCGCCGCCATGGCCATGAGAGTACCAGAAGCTTGGGATTTTGTGAAAGCGGCGGCAATGCCTGAGGTTTATCTGACTGCTTTTCAAGCTTTGGATTGGATAGGCGATTTGCAGGCTGGTGAAAAGATATTGATCCATGCAGGTGCGAGTGGAGTGGGGACAGCCGCGACTCAGATTGCCTTACTCAAAGGGGCTGAAGTATTTGTGACAGCAAGTGCTGCTAAGCATGCCCTTTGTCTTGAATTAGGGGCTAGCCAAGCGATAGATTATAAGACCGAAGATTTTGCCTCTGTGATAGCAACTATTACGGATGGGGCGGGGGTTGACTTTATTTTGGATTTTATTGCCGCTCCCTATTTTCAATCAAATCTCAATAGTTTAGGGATTGACGGGCGCTTGGTTATGCTTTCATTGATGGGAGGGATTAAAGCAGAAGGCGTAAACCTCGCCCCGATCTTGCGCAAGCGTCTGAGCATCTTAGGCTCAACTTTACGGAGCCGAAGCTTAGAGTATAAAATTTCGCTTACTAAAGCCTTCTCGCAATTTGCTAGCCCATTTTGGCAAAAAAATGAGCTCATGCCTATTATTGACAGCATTTTGCCGTGGACAGAAGTCGTAGAGGCGCATCGTCATATGGAAGCCAATCAAAATAAGGGCAAGATCGTGATGACGATAGATTGAAATAAAGATTGGACCAAGTAACTCACCTACTGAATTGTACCTTTTTAATGTCCGAAGCTTATCTATTTTAACATATTGAACC
>JBCAWW010001352.1:0-1500 GCA_038534415.1 Bacteroidota bacterium
GCTACAACATTAATGAGATGGACGTGGAAATCATCCGTTATTTAATGGCTGAGGACCAAAAGAAAATGAAAGAGGTAGGTGAGTATTTTAACATCAAGTTGAGTACCCTCACCAGTACCATTGACAAGTTAGAGAAGAGCAAATTGGTCAAGCGTAAAAATTCTCGCGAAGATCGTAGAGTAATTTTTATTAAACCAACAGCACGTGGTGCCAACCTACTCAATGAATTAGACGACACCATGCGAAGTCTCTCTGAATCTATGATTCGTGATACTTCCGCCCCAGAATTTGAATCTATGCTGAATGGTTTAGACCGTATTCTTGCCTATGTCAAAGGAGAATAAGGCAAGTCTCTGACACACGCACGAAACTAGAAAGCTCGACTTAGGTCGAGCTTTTTTTTATTTACCTAAGATAATTGGCCTTTCTAGCCTCCTTACTAATTTATTTTGCAGATAAAGCTGAATTATAGCTATTTTGATCTTATTACAAGCGTAACAGTAATTTGACCTATATCAAAGGTATATGAATATATTTAGTGAGATCGCGATCATCCTTGGAGTAGTATCTCTGATACTATTGATCGCTCTCTTTTATTTTGTCCCTGTTGGCCTATGGATCACCGCTCGCTTTTCTGGCGTTAAGCTGAGTATCCTACAATTGATCGGGATGAGACTAAGGCGAATCAAACCAAGCGTGGTAGTTGAAGAAATGATCAAGGCAAGTAAGGCCAATCTACATGACGTAAAACTCGGTCTCCTTGAGGCCCATTTACTTGCTAAAGGGAATATCAATTCTGTAGTAGATGCCCTGATCTCTGCGAGGAACGCGGGTATCGCCTTGACCTTTGAACAAGCCGCAGCCATTGACCTAGCCGGACGAGATGTATTACAGGCCGTGAGAGAATCGGTATTTACCAAAGTCATCGACTCCCCCAAAATTGAAGCCGTGGCTCGCGATGGTATCCAATTGATCGTTCATGCGCGTATCACCGTTCGTTCTCACTTAGAGAAATTAGTAGGGGGTGCCGGTGAAGAAACCGTAGTAGCAAGAGTCGGTCAGGGGATTGTAGCCGCAATTGGTTCGGCAGAATCTCATGAAGACATTCTAGCTAATCCTGATCTAATCTCTAAAAGGATTATTACAGAGGGCCTCACCGCGGGCACTGCATATGACGTATTGTCCATCGATATTGCAGATATCGATGTAGGCCAAAGTATTGGTGCCAAGCTGAGAGCTGACGAAGCTGCGGCCGAACTAAAAGTGGCACGAGCCAAGGCTGAGGAAAAACGAGCAGAAGCAGTTGCGGAGGAACAATACTTTAAGGCACGTGTCCAGGAGATGCGAGTCAAAGTAGTAGAAGCAGAAGCTCAAATTCCGCGCGCCATTGCTGAAGCCTTCCGGCTAGGTAATATGGGAGTGATGGATTACCATAGATTGCAAAATATTGATGCAGATACCCAAATGAGACGTTCGTTCTCTGACTTGGATAATGATAAC
>JBCAWW010001353.1:0-1492 GCA_038534415.1 Bacteroidota bacterium
TTCCTTCGGTCAAATTGCAAAACTATGCTTACCAAAATCAGGGAGACTTACAATTTGCCGATAAGAGTGACGATTGGGGGCTGACTACGACTTCCTTTTCTAGCGGGGCTGTCTACGCAGATCTCGACAATGATGGCGATATGGATTGGGTTGTCAATAATATCAATGATCCCGCCTTTGTGTATCAAAATCACACTTCTGCCCCAGACGGCAATCACTGGTTCAAAGTATCTCTCAAAGGCCCTACAAGCAATCCCGATGCCTATGGCAGTTGGGTGGAGGTTTGGCATGGTGGCCAGCATCAAGTTTGGGAGCATAGTTTATATAGAGGCTATCTTTGCACGGTAGATCCGAGGGTTCATTTTGGTTTGGGAGCAGATCAGATGATCGATAGTCTTTTGATTAAGCGTCCCGACGGTAAGCAAAAAACTTGGACACAACTCAAGGCGGATCAATTTTTTACTGTCGATTTATCAGAGGGAGAGTGGCGTTCCCCGATGGAGGGGAAAACCCAAAAACAAAAACTCTTCACCGAAGCGAGTGCTGCTCTCAATCTCCAATACATGGCCCGAGATAGCGACTATGTCGACTTCAATGTCCAACGACTGCTACCTCACAAACTTTCACAATATGGACCGGGACTGGCGGTGGGAGATGTCAATCAGGATGGTTTAGAAGACCTTTATGTCTCCGGTTCTCGCTTTTATAAAGGGCGCTTTTTTGTACAGCAGGCTGATGGCAAGTTTGAGTCCCTCGATCTGATCAATGGCCCCAAAGGTGGGGAAAAGATCGAAGAGGAATTAGGCGCGCTCTTTTTTGATGCCGATGCCGATGGCGACGACGATCTCTATTTGGTGAGTGGAGGCAATGAATTTGCCTTAGAGCTGAAGAGTTATCAAGATCGACTTTTGGTCAATGAGGGCGGGAGATTTACGGCTTCGCCGAACGCTTTGCCTGATATGCTAAGCAGTGGTTCGGCGGTAAAAACGGTCGATTATGACCAAGACGGCGATCTCGATTTATTTGTGGGAGGACGCGTGGTGCCAGAGCAGTATCCACGCCCTGCGACCAGCTATATCCTCCGCAATGAGAGTGAAAATGGCGAACCACGCTTTGTGGTAGATGATCAAAATCAAGCCACATTTGAGGAATTAGGCCTTGTTTGCGATGCATTATGGACCGACTATGATGAAGATGGCTGGGTCGATTTGATTGTGGCTGGGGAGTGGATGTCCTTGCGATTTTTTCACAATGAAAAAGGCAAATTGGTAGACCAAACAGCGGCTTCCGGCCTTGCTGATCAAGTGGGTTGGTGGAATAGTCTGACGGGAGTAGATCTGGACCTCGATGGAGATACCGATTATATAGCCGGTAATCTCGGTTTGAATTCTTTTGTACGTGCTAGCGATGAGCAACCCTTGGGGATATATGCCGCCGATTTTGATCAAAATGGCAGCTTTGATCCGATTAGTAGTATCTTTTTTGAGGATTT
>JBCAWW010001354.1:0-1480 GCA_038534415.1 Bacteroidota bacterium
TATCTGATGTCTATCGGTTCTTTCCCTACCTTGGATTGGGATGAACAGACCCAGACTTATACCGAAAACAATACGCCTATCCGCAATCAATGGATGATATCTCTCGGTTCGGAACTGGGCTATACCCTTGATGTAGGGCCTAAGCCTACTCTTTTTGTGGCCTATCGTCTGTTGGTGCATGGGGTGGTGGTGCAAAGTACCGTACCTGTGATTGCTTATTCTCCGCTTATGCTTGGCGTTCGGATGCCGTTTGTGATGCCTTAATCATTTTCCCTAATGACTAAATATATCTTCCCTCTTCTGCTCCTCCTTTGGAGCTGTAGCCCGCTCAAGGTACCGCCTACAGGCCCTTGTCCAGCCGGTGAAAGCATGACCATCAATCTCGATCACCCCAAAGCCGCGGCCTTGAAAGCCGTGATGGATGCTGCGGTCGCTGATGGACTTCCCGGTCTCAGTGTACTGATCAATGATGCCGATGGCACTTGGATGGCCTCGTCCGGCTATGCCGATATCGAAAACGGAATCCTCATGGAGCCCTGCCATATCAATAAGCTTGGCAGTGTAACCAAAATGATGATGGGTACCTTGGTTTGGCAACTGATCCAAGAAGGTAAATTGGATATCGCGACTCCAATTAGTACCTATATCCCCGAAGTCGCCAGTAAGCTCCCCAACGGCGCCCAAATCACCTTGGGGCAAGTCCTTGCACATACTGCCGGAGTCTTTGATATATCTCGCGATCTCAATTACAATCTCGCGGTGATCAACGATCTCTCTCGCTCTTGGACTGAAGAGGAAATCCTCGAATTTATCGAAGGCAAAGAGGCCGTACATGCACCCGGTGAAGCCGTCTCTTATTCCAATACCCATACACTTTTAGCGGGCTTGATCATTGAGTCTGTAACAGGTCGCCAGCATGCTGATCTGCTGCAAGAGCGCATTCTCGATCCCTTAGGGATGAGCAGTACGGTATATTATGATTATAGCGAAACCTTCCCGCAGGCCCATGTCGCCCAAGGATATTTGGATTTTAATAATGATGGCGGCGACATTCAAAACATCTCTGCCCTCAATCCCGGCAGTGGCAATGCTTTTACTGGAGTGTACTCTACCGTGGGGGATCTATATGTTTTTCTCAATGCTTTGCTGCGCGAAAAGACTTTGACGAGTGCCGAAAACTTAGACTTCATTCTCTCCAACTTCCAAGGGCTAGAGGATGAAGAACGCTCTTGGTATCCTTCTTTTGGGAGCATCCATAATGAGTTTCGCACGGAGTTGCCAGACGAAAAGCCAGCCTACGGCCATGCAGGGGGCGATATTGGCTATTCGGCCAATCTCAATTATTTCCCGCATAATGATGCTATCTTCGCCGCTACCTACAATTATGGCGCTAATTTACCTTCTCCATTGAGGGAGCGTGTCAGAGAGACTATGCTAGAATTGGTGAAGATTGTGGCTGACGAATAATCGAGCATGCAAG
>JBCAWW010001355.1:0-1445 GCA_038534415.1 Bacteroidota bacterium
TTCAAAGAGGCCCTCTCCGAGGAACGCTAAGTCTTCTCGTTGGCCATGATTATTTTCCACCCAAATCTCTGCTAAATCAGCAGGAATATTGTTGCGGATACCGATAGGAGTTACGCGAGAGACTTGCACGTGATGCGGGCCTTTGCCTTGGGTGATAAGCCCTTCCACGATATAGGATCCGGGACCATCCTCAGAGGGTAATGCGAGCTCCACCACATCTAAGCAGGCAGTACTGAGCATTGCCAGCAACAAAAGGGTCGATAGGTAAGGCCAGTCTTTTTTCATATCAATCCCAAAATGCGGGTTTATTTAGTCTGCTGTTCGGGATGCTCAGGCAGTTGCCACAAGGATTCCCACCGGAAAAATAGAAATTAGCGTTCGCCGAGGCGCAAAAAGGAATCAGAGAAGTCAGCAGGTCCTGACGATTTTGGCTTAAAAATAAGGTATCTACTGCCGATGCTTGAAAGAAACCCAAAACCTCTTCAAATTCATTATCTAGATTGCTGATATTGCCCCGGATCAGCGCTGGTGGGCTATCAAATATAGTTCCCGTTTGATTGACCACTTGATCCACTTTTTGCCAATAGTTATAGCCCGACTCCGTCAAAGAGTACTGCGTCAAAGCGACGATACTGCGCTCGGCAAACTTAAAATCTGCCAAGACTGCTGCCACTTCTTGTCTTTGCCACTTCTCGCCATTGGCTTGGGAACCATCAAAGATAGTAACTCGGTTTTCGGAGGGAGTATCTAATACGTAACAGGTTTTGGGGGTGAACAAAGGGTTGTCGGGTTGGGTGGGTTCAGTGAAACTGTACCACCTTTGATAATCCCATCTTAAGTAGGGAGGACTTTCCATAGCCGAAAGGTCTGCATCAATATAAATCCGCATGATATACCGAAACAGATTCACGTTTAAGCCGTCCAAACCGTCTAAGTTCTCCTCATAATTAACCTCAGCATATATGCTATCCAGTTTAGGTCCTGCTTGCATGGTCTCCACGCTTGACTCATATTGTTCTCCTTCATTACTCTTGAAGTGCAGACTGTAACTCTGACCAATCTCTCCCTTGATAGTGTTGCCAATCAATGCGTATTCCCCATCCTGCAAGGGTATTAGCGCTTCTTCATTTCCATCACCATCCCTCACATAGGCTTCTATGGGCGAGAAAGCATCAAAAACATTTCGGCCTCTTGTAGCGGTATAGAAAAAGGAAAAATAATAAGGACCGGGCCCATCATCGATTAGGCCTTCGACCACTATTTTTCTTTCAAGAGTCTCTATGGGGGTTTCGATTTCAATCAAATCGACGCAACCTGCCAAAAGCAAGGCAGCCAGCCAAAAGACACTCGAAGTGGCCAAACTCAATATGGAGGTAGCTTTAATTTTCATTAAAATCTAAAGTTCCAAGTGAAGGATGGGAAAACGGTACCCAGTATGGCCAAAC
>JBCAWW010001356.1:0-1377 GCA_038534415.1 Bacteroidota bacterium
CCTAACTGAAATCGCCAGCCGAGCTCATGCCTTTTGGATGTCTGGTACACCCAATAAAAGAGCAAGCCCGCGACCAAGCATTTAGTCATTATCCCCGATGGGGCCTTACATAAAATACCCTTTAGCGCCCTAGTTGATAGAAACAGATCAATCAATTCCACTTCAGATGCTCCTCATTTCCTATTGCTAAACCATACGATTAGTTATGATTATGCTTTATCAGGATTGAGTTTGCATGAAGAATCGGCAAGAGAAACGCAAACGGGTGGAGAAGTGGAGATATTGGGTTTTGCCCCTACTACTGCGGCCTTGTCAATCGATGAGTTACATGATTCAGATAAGCGCTTATTGAAGGATTACAGCCTTTATTTTCAACAGGCTTTTGATAGTACTTTGGAATGGATAAGTGGGGAACTAAAAAATGCCGAGGAACTATTGGCCATTAACGATATTATTCCCGTCAAGATCTATCAAAAAGAGCGGGCCTTATTGCATCGATTTCTGGATTCCCGACTTGAATACCCTATTATTCATTTTGCCACCCATGGCTTAGCGAATGATATTCGTCCAGAAAAAACCTTTATACAATTCTCATTTCTAGATGACAGCCTTGAAAATGAACGATTGTTTGTGAGTGAGGTATTTGGATATGAAATCCCCGCGGATCTAGTAGTGTTTAGTACCTGCCTTGGTCAAATAGGACAGCCCATGCGTGGAGAAGGCCAACTGGGGATGACTTATGCCTTTGGATATGCCGGCGCGAAAAGTACGGTAGGCGCATTATGGGAGATACATTCTGGATCCAATGCTACACTGATGAAGTATTTTTATCAGAACTTGTTGACCATGAACAAGGCCGAAGCCTTACGTCAAGCTAAAATGAGTATCATTGAAGATGTAAGCCCACACCCAAGCGAATGGGCCGCAATGGTGCTCCATGGAGATAACGACAAAGTGAGCGGTTTTCAGCAAGGGCCATCTCTCATGACCTATTTTATAATCGCGGGCCTGGTCTTGCTGTGTTTCCTGCTTTATCTGTATAAAAGAGCAAAAATTAAGGCTAAAACTCAGCAGGCATAAAGCAGATGCTAACAGACTAGCCTAAAATAATTTGTAATGATGTTGGCTTGCCTACTGGTAAGTCAAATGGGAAAGAACTGCATAAAAACGGTTATCAACCAATCAAAGAACCCAAGGCCAATGACAGATAAATAGTTCTCGCTCCTGAAACTGAAATGACAGAACGCACTCTTTTTGAACAAACACAATTAAACAATTACCCTTTCGCTATGCATACAAACAATTAAACAGATAGCCTCTTTCAGAATCCCGCGTGACTTTGGAAGTAGTTAACTATACATCAAGATAGTGCCGAGT
>JBCAWW010001357.1:0-1364 GCA_038534415.1 Bacteroidota bacterium
CTCTTTTTTACTCTACTTTCTCTTTTCAGTACAAGTCTCTGGGCCCAATCGTATACGATTAGTGGCTACGTGCGCGTAGGAGAATCTGGTGAAACCCTGATCGCAGCGACAGTTGCGGCTCCCGAACTCAAGAAGGGGACCTATTCCAATGAATATGGTTTTTATTCGCTTACGCTGCCGGCTAGTACCGACAGCATTACGATCACCTATGCCTATGCTGGATATGATCGGGTAAATAAGCGGGTTCTTTTGACGGAAGACCTCAAGATAGATGTGGATCTTTTTACCGCTAGTTTGGAGGCTGTAGAGATCGTCGCAAACTCATACTCGGAGCAGATCAAGTCGACTGAGATGAGTATCGAACGGATTAGTGTCTTAGAAGCGAAGAAAATTCCGGCCTTGTTTGGCGAGGTTGATATCATCAAAACCCTCCAACTCAAACCAGGTATCAGCTCTGGTAGCGAAGGTACTTCTGGGATCTTTGTACGAGGCGGCGGTACGGACCAAAACCTAGTGCTGCTTGATGGTACTACTTTGTATAACCCTTCCCACCTTTTTGGTTTTTTCAGCACCTTCAATCCAGACGCGGTTAAGGATGTAAAATTGTATAAAGGAGGTTTTCCGGGTCAGTATGGCGGACGCCTTTCATCGGTGATTGATGTTCGGATGAACGAAGGAAACCGAAAGAAGTTTTCGGGAAGTGGCGGGGTAGGCCTAATCTCTTCTCGTCTGACTTTAGAAGGCCCGATCGTCAAGGACAAAGGATCATTTATGGTAGCTGGACGCCGTACTTATGTCGATGTCTTTACGAGGCTACTCAATGACGTACAAGAAGACAATCCTAACTGGAATCAAATTCCAGATTATTTCTTTTATGATTTTAATGCTAAGGCCAACTATAACATAGGCGAAAAAGACCAGCTCTTTTTAAGTGGTTATATCGGCCGCGATATTTTTGGCTTTTCAGACGATAGTTTCAATTTTGATTTTCGCTGGGGCAATTCCAATGCGACTCTCCGCTGGAACCACTTATTTAATCCTAAACTATTTCTCAATACTTCTGCGAGTTTTTCTGATTACGAATATGTGATCAGCAATAAGTTTGACATCTTCTCTTTTGAGCTAGGATCAAAAATCACTGACGGAAGTGTAAATAGTGAATTTACTTGGCTCCCCAACAACAAACATACGGTGCGTTTTGGTGCGAGTACCATCTTTCACAACTTCACCGTCGGACGCCTCAATGCTGGCGCTTCGGATAGCACCTTTAATTTTGGCGCCGGGGAAAAATATCGTGCTCAGGAGTTTGGTGCTTATATCGGAGACGATTGGGAGGTTTCTACCTTATTAAAAGTCAACCTTGG
>JBCAWW010001358.1:0-1315 GCA_038534415.1 Bacteroidota bacterium
GACCAATTATCGCGCAGATCAATTGGCTAAAAAGAGAGAATTAGGTGAGCGTACGCTCGAGACCCTTGATGGGCAGATCGCAAAGGTGGATCAAAACCTCAATAATATCCGTCAAGAGTTGACGCGTGTTACGGGTGGTACCATCGACCCAATCAATACTTCGGTTAATCTTGGGAGTGAGATTTCTCGTCTGAAAGGTGATCGCGCGATCGAAAGAACCAAACTTCAATATTTGCGCAGTATCCAGCAACGTCTGCAGAGCAACTCAAATACTTCTGAGCTTCCAGCTCCAACCTCTCTAGGTGTTAATGATCCTGTCTTGACCAACCTTATCCTGAAGCTTTCCTCGCAAAGTGAAGAGCTAGAAGGGATGTTGGCAGATTTGGGAGAATCAAGCCCAGTAGTACAAGTACAACGCTTAAAAATCAAAAATACCCGCACTCAAATCCTCGAAAATGTAAACTCTAGTATTACTGCTTCGGAGATGATGATGGGATCTCTCAATAGCCGTATCGGCAACGCTCAGGGGACACTGAGCACCTTACCCGGTATAAAAACCAAGACTGACAACATCGAAAAGGATAGCGAAGTAGCTACCATGATGTTTCAAAACCTCACTGAGCAGCGCAATCTTGTCGAACTAGCACTAGAGACGGTCTCCGTCGATATGGAGATTATTGATTCTCCAAAGCAGGTGGGTAAAAAGCCAATTGCTCCTAACAAAGCATTCTACATTCTGGTAGGATTGATCCTAGGGATTGGGCTTCCAGCTGTATTTATTGTCTTGCAAGACTTCTTTGATAAGAGTATCTCTGGCTATGAAGATATCCAAGCGAGTACCAATATCCCTGTGTTAGGATTTATCGCTCGACATGACCGGAATAGTAGCTATATCGTACCGAAGGATTCGCGTACAGCATTGGCTGAATCTTTCCGCTCAATCCGCATAAAACTGCAGTATTTGACTCAGGAGGCCGGTCCGCAGCAGATTATCGGGCTTACCTCTTCCTCCTCAGGAGAAGGAAAAACCTTCTGTGCGACCAATTTGGCAGCGGTTTTTGCCCAGTCAGGTAAACGTACGTTATTGATCGATATTGACTTGCGACGCCCACGTGTTACCCGTTATTTTGAAAACGGTGATGGTAGAGGACTCGCTACCTTCCTCATCGGAGAAGTCAACGATCCCAAAGAGATTGTTCACAAGACTCATATCGAAAACCTTGACGTAATACACTCTGGTCCTATCTGTACCAATCCACTAGATTTGATTGCTACGGATAAGATGCGAGACCTTCTTGATATTTATCGTCAAGAG
>JBCAWW010001359.1:0-1206 GCA_038534415.1 Bacteroidota bacterium
ACTCTACCAACTCGACCGCATAGCAGCTAATGATCCCACGACGGAAGGAAATTTCAAATTGGGGGGAGACCTCAAATCAGCGCGATTTTCAAAACTTCAATGGCAATAGTTTTGATTTTGGTTGGAACACTTTGTGGAACGTCAGAACCCAACGTACCGACTCAGGCTATACCGCAGAATTTGCCATTCCCTTTAAAACCTTGCGATACGACTCTCCTAAAGAGGAAGAAGCCGTTGAGTGGGGCGTTACCATCGTAAGATATGCGAGACGTGATATAGAGGTATCCACCTTTCCGGCCATTCCTCAATCTTTTACTCCCTACCGCATGACCTATGCGGCCAAACTTACAGGCATCGATGTACCTCCTCCTTCCACCAATCTGCGAGTAGAACCCTATGCACTCTACCAACTCGACCGCATAGCAGCTAATGATCCCACGACGGAAGGAAATTTCAAATTGGGGGGAGACCTCAAATCAGCGCGATTTTCAAAACTTCAATGGCAATAGTTTTGATTTTGGTTGGAACACTTTGTGGAACGTCAGAACCCAACGTACCGACTCAGGCTATACCGCAGAATTTGCCATTCCCTTTAAAACCTTGCGATACGACTCTCCTAAAGAGGAAGAAGCCGTTGAGTGGGGCGTTACCATCGTAAGATATGCGAGACGTGATATAGAGGTATCCACCTTTCCGGCCATTCCTCAATCTTTTACTCCCTACCGCATGACCTATGCGGCCAAACTTACAGGCATCGATGTACCTCCTCCTTCCACCAATCTGCGAGTAGAACCCTATGCACTCTACCAACTCGACCGCATAGCAGCTAATGATCCCACGACGGAAGGAAATTTCAAATTGGGGGGAGACCTCAAATGGGCAATCAATCCCCATTCGGTATTTGACCTTACCTATAATACAGACTTTGCTCAAGCAGAGGTAGACAGAGCAGTCAATAACCTTGAGAGATTCAACATCTTCTTTCCTGAGAGGAGACAATTTTTTCTAGAAAACTCTGGGATTTGGTCCGGCAGTTCCCAACAGTCCATACGGCCTTTTTTCAGTAGGAGAATTGGTCTACAAGGAAGTTTCAATGCCGAGACAGCCCCTATACAAGCGGGCGCAAGGTTTACTCAGCGTACTGATAAACAAGCTATTGCGGGACTATTCGTTCGCCAAGGCGAAACCGAAAATTCGCCTATATCC
>JBCAWW010001360.1:0-1159 GCA_038534415.1 Bacteroidota bacterium
ACTCTACTTCCCGAGAAAACTCGGGCAGTAGAGTTGACTTCTTCGATGCCTTGGATCCCTTCGATTGCATCTTCAATTTTGGTGATGACACCTTCCTCGATTTCTTCGGGCGAAGAGCCGGGATAAGGGATAGTGACCGTAATCGTATTAGGATCGGTCTCGGGGAAGTAGCGCTTATTGATGTTGACGACGCTAATCGCTCCTGCAGCAATGATCAACACGATCACTACATTGGTCCAGATCGGATACTTGATGAGGTAAGTAATGAGGTTACGCATAGCAATTACATTTCGTCCATTACTTGAACCGGCATATTGTCATAAGCATTGAGCAGAGGCTGAGTGACGATGAGTTCGCCAGCGGCGACCCCCGTAAACAACACACTCTCTTGATTGATCTTTTCGATCTCGATCTCAGTACTGATTAGGCGAGTACTATCTTCTACTAGATAGATTCGGTTGCGATTAAATACGGCATTGCGTGGCACTTCCATCACATTTCGCACCTTACTGCCAGGAATTTCAGCCATCAAAAACTGCCCTTCAAATATGGTCGCGTTGCCTGGATTGAAGGAGATATACAAATTGATGGTCTGGGTTGCCGCATCTAGACTCTTGCCGATACGACTGATCTTACCTTGCCAACTATTGCTGCGATCTTCTGAAAGCACCTCAACCTGCATCCCTCGTTTGACATACTCTAGGTCGGCTGTTTGAAACGGAACTTCAAGTTCCAGTCGATTGGAACGAGCGATTCTGGCGACTCTGCCACCGGGATTAATCACCGAATTGACCTCTTGCACCACTTCCACGATGCTACCACTAAAAGGTGCCCTCACCACATATTTTGCTAGGCGAGCTTCCGCACTCTGTATGCTATAAAACTGGTTGAGGATATCGCGGGAGGTGAAGAAGACTTTTTCTTTGGCCGTTTTCATTTCTGGTAGAGCCGGCAACCTTGCTTCGACCGTGAGGGCCTCAAAATAAGTCTGCCAGCGAGGGTAAGCCTCTGGAAAATCGATCCGTAAATCTGGCAATACACTGGCAATACTCGTCATGAAATTGCTTTTCTGAGCATAAAGACTCAGCCTAGCCTCCTTGTTGTCGATCCGAAAGAGCGTTTGACCTTTACGAAAACTCGTGCCTCGCTTCAAAGAAAC
>JBCAWW010001361.1:0-1047 GCA_038534415.1 Bacteroidota bacterium
GTTCATTAAGTACCCGCCAATCGTAATACTATACAAAATAGCTGAGCCTCAAATCAGAATCCTTGCAATTAAGCACTTACGTTCTGACTGGCGGTGATTTGCTGCTTCTCACTTCAATTTCATGCTTAGATCCTCCCTCCGATTGCTTTTCTTTTTGGCAGGAAGCGCCCTAATTTGCAGAGCACCTTAAGTTAATCCTACATGTCCAAGCAGTATCTCTCACTTGCTTTTGCTCTGTTATTGGGGCTTATCCCCTCCACCGGGGAACGCTCAACTGAAAAGGCAGTCGCCCAAATTCAGCAGGCCTACGCGAGCAACTGGGCGTTCTTCGCAGAAGCCATCAAAGCTTACAAAGAGCTTGCTAGTGATCATAATGCGAGTGATGCCGCTATCCGGCAAGCCCATCTGGAGACACGGATTGCTTACAAAAAACTCGAATACCTCTTTACCTTTTATGATGAAGACGCGGCCAAGGACTTTTTCAATGGTGCGCCGCTGCCGGTGATTCGACAGATCGGGCGGGAGATAAAAGTGCTCGAGCCAGAGGGTTTACAAGTCTTAGACGAAATGATCGCAGAAGAATCCCTCGATCATTGGGCGATACAATACAAGGTCGAAACCCTCTATAATCATCTCGAAGACCTGCAAGATTTTGAATCGCAACGCTACCTAAATGATCGCTCCATCTTAGAAGCGATGAGTTTGCAAGTAGTACGCATCCTCTCCTTAGGAATTACCGGTTTTGATACGCCAGGCATGCTCAACGCCTTGCCCGAAGTGCAGGCTTCATTGGCGGCCATGCAGGCAGATTTTGAGCAGTTTGAGCCTTTTGTCAGACCTGCTGCGCAGAACGCTTATACACAAAGTCTGCGCTTTTTTGAAGCTGCTCATAAGACGCTCGATACTAGCTTTGAAGATTTGGACCGGATGCGTCTGATCAGAGAAAATCTGAATCCACTTTATGGCAGCATTCGAGAGTTCCAGCTTAAGATGGGGATCGAAACCCACAACGAACTCAGCGCGCGCGAGCAAGCCGTAAATGATACT
>JBCAWW010001362.1:0-771 GCA_038534415.1 Bacteroidota bacterium
AGCCATCAAGGTCATAGAGCAGGAGCACTAACAAGGGGAATGAGAGAGGAGGTGAGAGCAGGCAGTAAGACAGGATAGCACCTGCTGTAAGTCCACCGAGCTACAGAGCACTGGCTAGAGAGGCAGGTCTTAGGACTAGCTATAGAGCTTGAGCAAGGACAGGGAAGAGGAAGTGACTGCAGCCTGAGCAGAGCTATCTTGTAGAAGAAGAGGAAGAGCAATGTCAAGAGCATTGATAAGAGTGATGGCAGCAAGCATAGAGAGGAGCAACAGGAAGGCCAAGAGCAAGAGCAGAAGTGGATGCAGCACATAGAGGGAAGAGCCAAGAAGGAGAAGCTCAAGGGCAGCATCGAGAAAGAGAGCAGAGTCATTGGCAAGCACAGTAGGAGCAGAGGAAACGAGGAGCGAGGAAGAGAGCAGTGTAAGTAGAGGAAGAAGCAGAAGCAAGGAGCAGAGGAGAAGAAGAGTGACAAGAGCAAAGAGCATAAAGGAAGGAAGAGAGGAGAGCAAAGAGGAGAGCATGACTGGCAGCATCAACAGAGCATAGGCAAGCAGAACTATCAGAGCACCGGCATAGGTGAGCAGAAGGACCAAGGCAGCATATTCAAGGGCAGCCAAGAGGAGTGAGAGCGTCATAGAGCAGAGAGCAAGCAGAAGGAGAAGAAGAGCTTCGACAGCATCAAAGGCAAGGAAAAGAGAGCAACAGGAGGAAAGAGCTATAAGAGCAGTGAAGAGCATGAGCAGTAAGTAGAGCAGGAGAGGAAATATGAG
>JBCAWW010001363.1:0-761 GCA_038534415.1 Bacteroidota bacterium
GAGATCATTATCAACACTAACGGTCGACATGCTTACTTCTCTCACCAAGGTGTCGCTTCCACAATCATTGGTAGTTATCAAGCTCACTGTATAAGTGGCATTACTCGCATAGATATGCTCAGGATTTTGTTCAGAACTTGTGCCACCGTCGCCAAAGTTCCAGAAATAAGAGTTCGCATTAATTGAGTTATCCGTAAAAAAGCCTGTTACTCCAACCGTACTAAAACTAAAATCAGACAAGGGTAATGGAGCAACCGTCAAGGCATAAATCACTGAATCGGAAACAGAACCATCTGAAACCGTCAACTTCACAGTCTTACTTCCTGAAGTTTGATAAGTAACCATGTGAGGGCCAACCCCTGTCGCAGAAGAAGGAGTCGCATCGGTACCAAAATCCCATATATAACTACTGAGGTTATCTCCGCTCGAATTATCTTCAAACATCACGCTACTACCCTCACAAGCAACATCTGGGAGATAGTTTAAGCCAGCATTAGGTGCTGAAGCCCCTAACTCTCTCAATTGAATATTGTCGAGAAACAAACTGTTGCCAAAACCATTGATATTGACAAAACGAATTCTTACCTGACTACCAACGTAAGGAGTTAAATCAATAGTATCACTCTGCCAATCTGAAGCTTGCGTAGGGAACCACTGATCAAAATCGTCAAGTGCAGTAGCAAGACTTGCACCCGATTCGGAATATAAGCTCTGCGTATAGGTCTCTCCACAATCCGTTGATATTTCAATATCCAACTGAT
>JBCAWW010001364.1:0-661 GCA_038534415.1 Bacteroidota bacterium
TCAGGTAGAGATTATACCTCTCATAAGCAGTCTGAAACTGAAGAAGGTCTAACTTTTGAGAATAGAGGTGGAGCATTTTAATGGCAAATTCTAAGAGTAAGCGAGTCAATTTGGGAAATTGCTCCTCTATGACAAGAAAATCCTGGTATTGAATTGCCTTTAGCTTGCATGCTTCCAATGACTCCCACCCATAGGGTTCTGACTCTTTGTGAAAAATACTGTTGATGGGTGCGATCAAAGAATTATGGTCAAAGAAGAAATGCGCAATGTCCTTTCCATCTTTCAGGTAAAAGGTCCTGAGTAGGCCGGATTCAATGAAAATCACTTTTTCGGAGTAGCCATCTGCTTTTTGGATGACAGTACCTTTGGGGATTTCTTCACTTTTAAAGGCATCATCAATGATGACACACTCTTCCTCAGTAAATAGCCGTTTGTCTTGAAGGAATGCGAGTAGTTCCATGTACAACAAAATACAAAAAGGATTGAAAAGCCTAAGGGATTCTCTCTGCGATAGGAGATTCCTCTTATTAGATTGGCTTTTTTTTGTATTTACTGCTGCGCAGAACGCTTATTTGAAGAGCTGAAGGCTTATTTTACATAACCTACAGAAAGATACCGGATAATACTCATACTTCGTATTTCCGGCATGACGGCTTTTCTT
>JBCAWW010001365.1:0-660 GCA_038534415.1 Bacteroidota bacterium
GTTATTATAGTGTCTTCGCATTTCGCGAATACCGGTAAATTCGCCTTTCCATTCGCAGGACATCACCAAATGGCGGCGACAAATCTCAATTCGTTCCTGCATCGTCGGCGGAGCTAAGCGTTCGCCAGTGGCGAGAAAATGCTTGATCTCCCTAAATATCCAAGGATATCCAATCGAAGCTCTACCGATCATCACCCCTTGCACGCCATACTGATCAAACATCTGCTTGGCCTTTGCTGGCGAATCCACATCACCGTTGCCGATAATGGGGATTTCGATATTGGGGTCATTGGCTAACTCGCCGATCAAGGTCCAGTCAGCACTGCCTTTGTACATCTGCTTGCGCGTACGACCGTGAATGGCAAGTGACTTGATCCCAATATCGAAATCCCCATTATCGGCAACGGTGATGTGGATTCGCCAGCAAAGGCCAAGCAGATGTTTGATCAGTATGGCGTGCAAGGGGTGATGATCGGTAGAGCTTCGATTGGATATCCTTGGATATTTAGGGAGATCAAGCATTTTCTCGCCACTGGCGAACGCTTAGCTCCGCCGACGATGCAGGAACGAATTGAGATTTGTCGCCGCCATTTGGTGATGTCCTGCGAATGGAAAGGCGAATTTACCGGTATTCGCGAAATGCGAAGACACTATAATAAC
>JBCAWW010001366.1:0-591 GCA_038534415.1 Bacteroidota bacterium
AATACGGGCGAAAATGTCAATAAAGACAATTTCAAGCAGCTAAAGCGTCAAATTTCTTCCAACTAAAGGAGGCATTAGTTGTACGGGCTTAATGGATCGTGAAGTCAGCCCTGAGCCTACCCACATAGGCGTCAAGCTAAGGCGAAATTCATTGGTTTCTGCTTCGCAAAACGCTTATCTAATGGCTGAATATTTGAATGCTTGATTAGTCGAATGCTCTATGTCTCAGTGTTCAATCGCGCATGCTTATCTCTGCTTCGCAGAACGCTTATCTTTAGAGATGCTTTGAGTGCCTCAGCATGACAATCTGGTGGTTTTGGGGCTTGGCCTTAGCTCGTCAAATAGTCGTCCTGAGCCATGTCGAAGGAGCTTAGGGATTTTTCCCTTTCGTATAATTATCGGGATAGTTTCATTTGGAAGATTCATTCCTCCCCCAAAATCCCGCTCCGAAGGGGGAGGAAAAGGATAAATTCCACGAATCAACTAATCAAAAAAGGCCTGCTAGTGTGCTAGCAGGCTTTTGCGTCGCAGAACGCTTATCCTTTTCCTCCCCCTTCGGAGCGGGATTTTGGGGGAGGAATGAATCTTCCA
>JBCAWW010001367.1:0-586 GCA_038534415.1 Bacteroidota bacterium
GTAGCTTTAGGAAGTAATTATTGGTTTGCTGGGGAGAGGGATAATCCGAGTAGCTTTTCGATAAATCTGGGGTATTTTTTGATGGCGCTAACGGTACTTTTACCCACATTTATGCTGTTGGTCAAAACCAAATTTTCTGGTGGTTTATGGGTACTCCTAGCGCTAATGTCTTTTGGTTTTGCTTTGTTCTTTCGGATTATCGATCCAGAATCTTGGCTGCCGATGGGGACGCATTTCCTCTGGCATGTATTTGGGGCAATCGCTAACCTTTGTATGTTTATGTATGTCTACGAAGTTGTACAACGAAAAGAGCAAGCTATATAGCTTGCCCTAGATTTTTTTTACTGCTTCGCAGAACGCTTATTTGCAGCTGACTTCCTCTACAAATACTTTGGAGGCTTTGCCTTTGGGGCCGATGCAACGCACTTCCCGCAAGGGCTGAATCTTGCCATCACGGTTGCGGTCCCACCATACAAGCTGGCCATTTTTGCTACCCAAGCGAAAGCATTTTCTCTTAGCGGTAATAACTACATCGTCAGCCATAACTTTTGAGCTTCTCGGTACACTCAGTTTTTTGGCAGTTTGT
>JBCAWW010001368.1:0-562 GCA_038534415.1 Bacteroidota bacterium
GTTCTGCGAAGCAGTAAAAAAAATGAAACTCCTACTCCCTAACCCACTTCTCCTTGGCATTGAGGCGAACACCAGATCAAACTCAATACCCAAGATTGGGCGAGTGGTATGTATTTGCTTGATATCTGTACGGATAGTGGCCGCCTCAATGCCAAGGAGAAGTGGGTTAGGGAGTAGGAGTTTCATTTTTTTTACTGCTTCGCAGAACGCTTGCTTCGTTAGGCGTATCCGAGACAATCCCAAATATCACTTCGAATCCCTTTAGGGTGAGAAGTCTCCTTGCGTCTAATCTATAAATGCATTGAGGACGACAGGAGATTTCTCGTCGCCCTATCGGCCTCTGTCGAAATGTAAGTTTGCTCGGTTTTGGTATGGCGACATGGCAATGCCTAGCCGCACTCTAGAGATAAGCGTTCCGCGAAGCGGTAAGTCTCTTAAAAATACTCGAAGCTCCGCACTAGACGATAGGAAGCTTCTCCTTCCTGGAAATAGATCGCTTCCGTCCAATTGCCATAAGAATCATAAACGAGACGATCGAGTTGACCATAGGTAAAGGCAAAAG
>JBCAWW010001369.1:0-557 GCA_038534415.1 Bacteroidota bacterium
CTGCTCCCTCCGACTACCCAATTTGCCCCATCAAGCCTTGAAGGTTGTACTCCATTTGATGTAAGTCTACAAGACCAGTCCATCGGAATTTCTGCGCCCGTTGTGAGTTGGTTCTGGGATTTTGGCGACGGCAATACTTCTACGGCAGCAAATCCGAATCATGTCTATACGATACCGGGAGTCTACACTATCATTTTGACCACCACGGACAACAATGGTTGTAGCACTAGCCACCAACAAGATGTTACGGCCCTGGCTCTGCCAAACGCTAGCTTCTTTAGTGTCGACACCTTGGGATGTGCTCCGCACAACGCTCAGTTCACAGACCTTTCTACTGGTCCCAGAACGATCAATTCCTGGGCTTGGGACTTTGGCGATGGCAATACTGCGATCACGCAAAACCCACAAAACAACTACGCCAATGACGGCAATTATGATGTAAGTCTAGTGGTTACAGACAACAAAGGCTGTCAAGATACTTTGGTACGAACGCAGTATATCCGCCTCAACAATCCAGTCGCAGACTTTAGCTTAGACCAACCTTTGGGTTGTCCTGG
>JBCAWW010001370.1:0-551 GCA_038534415.1 Bacteroidota bacterium
ACCTCAATGCGACCATCACCGAGCCAGCGATATTGACTGCGACTTTGGTCAATCAAATTGATGTGGACTGCAATGGAGCGAGTACCGGCTCCGCCGAACTCTCAGCCACTGGCGGCACCCCGCCTTATCAGTATTCCGCAGATGGGGTCAACTTTGGCAATAGTCCGATTCTCGGAACGCTCAATGCCGGTACCTATAACCTCATAGTGCGCGACGCCAATAACTGCCTCTTTACCGTCAACGCCAGCATTACCGAAGCACCCGCGCTTGTCCCTACCATCCTTAGTCAAATCAATGTCGATTGTAATGGCAACAATACAGGCAGTGTCAATATGGGCGCCTCCGGCGGAACGCCACCTTACCAATATGCTATCGACGGCACCAACTTTAGCCCAAATCCCAACTTCAGCAACCTAGCTGCTGCTAACTATACCATCACCGTCCGAGATGCCAACAACTGCCTCCAGACCCAAGCCATCAGCATTACTCAGCCACCAGTCCTAAGCCTCAATCTCACCAATCAGACCAATGTCGATTGTAATGGCAACAAC
>JBCAWW010001371.1:0-546 GCA_038534415.1 Bacteroidota bacterium
TTGGCGTCGTACCGGTTTACCAGAAATCACTCCTGGCCCTGACAATGTCAACAACAATCAAGTTCCGTTGCGATTTACTTATCCGACCGCTGAGCAAGCGCTCAATGGCGATAATTGGAATGCAGCCGTGGACCGGATTGGTGGAGATGACAACATCAATGCTGTCATGTGGTTATTACAGTAGTCTCGTAATTGTCAATAGGAAAGCCGTCTCACTTTGTGGGGCGGCTTGTTTTTTGGGATTACCGCTGCGCGGAACGATTCCCTCTGGGCGGGAGTAGTTTCGGACGACATCCATGCACGACCCTACAGTATTTACGCCCCTAGGTATGCCGATCATTCCAAACCAAATGAATAAGCGTTCTGCGAAGCAGCAAAAAACAAAAACGAAACAGTCCCTAGGCCTATTTTTTCTTCTTTTTTGCTTTGGCTTTAGGATTGAAGGCGAGGCATTTGTCTACCCAAAAATTTAGCTCATGATCAGTTTCCAAACCAGGGGTCTGTACGTGGACATAGCCTTTCATTTCACGTCCTCCTTGACTGATG
>JBCAWW010001372.1:0-540 GCA_038534415.1 Bacteroidota bacterium
AGGGGAAGAAAAATTGAAGGGCTAGGCCTTGCGCGCAGCGCTAGCGGGCAAATCTCAGGGCTCGTCTCTCTTGGCCGGGAAAAAGCTATTTATATTATCTGGGAGCTGAGGGGGACTGACTGCTTCGCAGAACGCTCAAGCCTAGCGGCCTACAATAGGCCGATGCAGATCGCAAAATGTAGGTATAGGCATGCATACCGCTTCGAGGGAATCGTTCCGCGCAGCGGTAAACCCCCAAAAAACTACCCAAGCACCTTGATGCCTCCCCGAGCCGGAAGATGAATGGCGCCGGTTACAGCTGGAAATTGTGCGCCTGTGGCGCCAGCCTGGATGGTGGGCAGCCCTAAAAGAGTACGCAATCCTAAAAAGGCAAAGCCGATCGCTTCTTTATAATCGCCAATTTCGTCGGTAGTCTCGGCAATCGTGATTTCAAGTGGAGCCAGTGCCTTGGCGATCTCCAGCATCATGAAGCTATGGTGCCTACCTCCTCCCGTAAGCAGCATGGATTGCGGACCACAATCGAGACTTTGCACTGCATGT
>JBCAWW010001373.1:0-521 GCA_038534415.1 Bacteroidota bacterium
GTACCCCAACCGTACCCCAATAATTGGTCCAAAAAAGTCCATCATTTCTGGATCAATCTACCAACTTCAGATCGCTGTACAATCAATTTCTAGTAAGCGTAAAGCTGAGCCGTACTGGTTCGACAGCATATGTGTATGTCGGCGCGCATGTGTATAAATATGTGTATGATTGGCGTATGCAGTTCGAATGGGATGAAAACAAGCGGCGGTCAAATTTGACCAAGCATGGGTTCGATTTTTTGGATGCATCTCAAGTATTTGAAGGGCCGACCTTGACTTTTGAAGATGATCGGTTTGCCTATGGTGAGCAGCTGAGGGTTGGCTAAAGCAGCTGCAAGTTTTGCTTACTTTTATATCGGTGGTTGATGGTGTAGATAGCGGCATGGTTCGCGGCGCGCCCAATACCGACAATGACACTTCGGCCTATCTCATATCGCTGTGGGTTGCGTCTCAAGCTCGGGGGCGAGGTGTCGGGGAAGCACTTATTGATGCTGTCGTTGACTGGGCTCGTTCGGAAGGAT
>JBCAWW010001374.1:0-503 GCA_038534415.1 Bacteroidota bacterium
ACTCAGTTATATTCCCTGATCAAGAGGCTTGATTCTAAGACCCAAAAAGACTTTGGTAATTGGTTACAATGGCGTCTGAGGGGCAAAGAATTGTACCTGCAAATTTTGTATGAAGGCTTGTTAAAAGATCCTAAATGGACTTCTATTTGGCAGGAGATGTTTCCCCATAAGCCATTGCCTAAAGACACCAAACAGATTCCACATATTTTGCGCAAGCGAGCGCATGCCCTTAAAAAATTATTTAAAGAATATCTTGCCTGTCTTGATGTCGCTGAGAATCCTTATGATCAGGACATTGCTTTTTTGAAGCATCTCAAAACTGCTAAGATTGACAACGATTTCATTCTCTATTTTAGACAAGCGGAAAGGGCTTACGATAAAAGGGATGGAGAATATCATGAACAGTTGGGCCTAATGCTGGAAAATCTATTTGAGTACGAAGTGCGGGCGAAGCTTAAAAAACCAGGTCAGCGCTTAGGGGAGAGAAACGAGCATTTTGCTAT
>JBCAWW010001375.1:0-503 GCA_038534415.1 Bacteroidota bacterium
CTTGGCGGCCATGGATTTTCGTTTGCCGAAGGCAAAGGCGCCGTAGAAATGTGGCCTCAGGTCTGTGAGGCCTGGTTGAAGGAAAGAGGGATACTGTAAGGTACAAGGCAATGCCTTGTACCAAACTAAAAAACCTAGCAATGCCTTGTACCAAACTGAAACCCTAGCAGTGCCTTGTGCCAAGACAGCAAAACCTCACAATGCATAGCTGCCAGAGATAAGCGTTCTGCGAAGCAGTAAAAAAAAAGAAAAGGCCACAAAAAAACCGACTCCCTCGAGGGGAGTCGGACGCTATCAAATTATAAAAACCATTTAATTACAGATGTTGCCTTCAGCATTGTTGGAGAAAGTGTTGCCCCCTTCGGTTAGGGTACCTCCGTTTTTGACAGCAATACCACATCCACCGCTATTAAGGAAGTTGGAATTGTTTACGGTTACCTGACCGCCTTTGAGGATAAGACCGGCTTTATCATTACAGCAGTACCTACGTCTACTGCTGTAAT